>CAYSWR010000020.1:0-24377 GCA_964434855.1 uncultured Nitrosopumilaceae archaeon
CCTTGTTTCTGTCGGAGTTTTCCGATATTTTCGTACAGGGATTTCTTTTGGTCTTTTCACATAGTCAATTTTACCAGCCACAAGAACATCTTGCATTGACATGGTTTTTGCCACTCCCGGATGTTTCGGATCTGTTGTTCCATAGACGCCTTTTGCAGTTACAGTTTTGTCAAAAGCGTACACATCTTCTACATGTAAAATAGCGAAATCATTACCCTCCGGGTTTTTCAAGAGGACATCACAAGCATCCTTCATTTTTGCAGCAGTCTGCTTGTCAACATCTAATACGACTGGTATTGTCCAGGGAAGATCATTCGATAATCTGCCTTTGTTAACTACACTTTCAAAGTCTTCCTGTGGTAAGAATCCTTCAAGTGGACTAAAAATGCCATCCGCTATGTTTTCTACATCGTTTGCAAGATCTGCATCAACTGAAACGGTAAACATCCCGGATGGATTTTTCGTTGTAAATCTGTTTACTAATTTACCACCGTGTGGAGCAGCAATACCGTTGCTTTTTTCCAAAAGACTCACTTGTTACCGTGATCTGCGTGCAATCCGCATTCCTTTTCTGGATCGGTTTCCCACCACCAGCGACCTGCTCTCAGATCCTCACCTGGTTTTATTGCACGGGTGCAAGGTTCACAGCCAATACTTGGATACCCTTTGTCATGCAGTTTGTTATAAGGAATCTTGTTTGCTTTGATATAATCCCATACTTGTTCCCATTTCCATTCAATTATCGGGTTTACTTTGATCATGTTGTTGTGTTGTTCGTCCATTTCAATTCTTTTAGCATCTGACCTGTTTTGTGTTTGATCACCTCGTAATCCGGTTATCCACCCATCTAGAGTTGCAAGCATTTTATTTAGTGGATGAACCTTTCTTATTCCGCAACAGAGCTTCCTGTTACCAATACTTTGGTAGAACAGGTTCATTCCGCTTACTCGAACCATCTGTTCTACTTCATTTTGATCCGGAAACGTGACTTCGATGTTTATGTTGTATTTGTTTCGTATCTCATCCATCACATCATATGTTTCCTGGTTAAGCCTTCCCGTGTCAAGTGTAAAGATCCTAGCTTTTGGATTTATCTTCATTAGCATATCTATGACCACAACGTCTTCTGCACCAAAACTTGATGCAAATGCAACTTTAGGATGAAGGTTGTCAAGTGTCCACTTTAGAATTTCTTGTGGAGTTTTTAGCGTATTATTTAATTGATTGATTTGTTCGGCAGTAAATTTGCCCATAAAAAACTGTGTCTAATATGGCCATATAATTATTGCTAGGTTCTATGAGGCATCATCCTAGAGTTATAAATAACTTTGAATTAAGAATCAAAATGAACGAAAATACAGTAGTTGTTGTTTTTCCTTCTTTGTTTTCCCTCAATAAAATAGATCATCTTGTCTCAAGCATATCTACGATCCTTAAAATAAAGAAACTAGGTTTTAGTAAAATCCGTAAAAATGGTTCTGTAATAATAGTAGAAGCAGATGATCCTGTATTTGCCTCATCCGCAATAGCATCACTTTTTGGAATAGAAAAAATCGCTATCGCTAAAGAAATAGAAAATAGTTTTAATGTCATAGTTACTACAATAGCTACAGTTGGCGCTAATCTTCTTCTCAGAGGAGAAAGATTCTATGTCAAAGTGGACGGTATAGGAACAGAATATGTACCAAAGGATGTAGAACTTGCAGCTACATCAGCATTAATAGAAAAGACGGTTGATTTTCAAACAAAACCTGGTACAGAATCAAGCTATGACAAAATCATTTATACGTATATTACAAAATCGCACGCGTATGTGTGTATTTTTGTAGATAAAGGTGGAGGAGGTATTCCAAACAAATCACAAAACGAAAGAGTTCTTTGTTGTATATATGATGAGCTTTCAGCAATAGCATGTCTTCAAATTCTCAAGATGGGTTTTGATGTAAAAATTCTAGTTTGTCATAGTAGTGAGTCTGAACTTCTTAGTATAGTTAAAATGTTAAACCAAATTCTACCTAGACTTTTACAAACCAGAGTTGAATTACATTTTTGTAGACTTGACATGAAATCTTTTGGGAGATCAATTTTACTTAAAACTGCAATAATAACAGAGATTCTTGCGTCTTTTGCAAAAAGATTCAAGATAGATAGAATATCGCTCGCAATTTCACCGCTAATATTCCCTGCATGGTTTATAGAATACAACGCAATGCGTGTGTTTCAAAAGGGCATTATTCCTTGGTTTCCTCTTTCAGGTATAGATAATAGCATTTTTGACACCGCTAATGAAATTGGTTTGGGAAAATACATATCTAAAATTGAGAATCTGTGTAAGACAAAGTTCAAGAAAGACTTACCAAAAGGCAAAGTTAACAGAATTTCTCAAATCTCGCTTCGTGATATAAAGACAATCACTATTACGTTAGGCTCAAAAAACATACACGACATAATTGACTCACTAAAATCAAATCATTGAGAATTTAAACGGGAAATGAGTTGATCTGAATCTGTGATAAAGTTAGGACAATTTATCTATCCATGGGGAAATGGGCATTATAGCAGGATGATGTCACTTGACAGAGTTCTGCCTAATCATATCAAAGATGAGTTAGAAATGCATTATTTCAGTAAGGGAGAAGTATATCAAAAATTATTACAAAAATTTCCACAAAAGAAACAACAGATCCATGAAATTTTGATGCCAACACCGATAGATGGTAAACATGGACCCAGTGTCACACTTTCTATGTTGAATCTTTTGTTACCAATTTCTGGAAATCCCCCACTTGTAATTCAAATTTTAGATTATCTAAAGAAGGAAGCGAATCTCTACAATTCACAAAAATTTGATTTGGTGATAAATGATGGAGATGTGGGTTCCAACGTATTAGCTAAAAACCGAGGTATTAAGTCGATTTTTGTAACAAATCAATTTAGACCAAAACTTTGGAGATCACATTTTTTCTTTTATCCATCTTTGATTTACATATCAAAGCAGATTGCAAAAGCGACAAAGATAGTTGTGGCCGATTCGGCTCCTCCAAACACCATATGTGAATATAATCTGAATTTTCCAGATGAAATAAAACAAAAGGTTGTCTATGCTGGTCATTTTTCAAATGCAGCAGTAACAAATCATAAACCAAAAACAGATTTGGAAAAATTGATTGAAAATACAGATTTTGGATATTGGATGCAAACAGGTAATAAAGCCACAAAAGAATTTACTGGTAAAAAGTATGAGGGGGCTTTTCACTCAGAAGGAATGCAAAAACAAAAACGACTTGTTTCACATGCACAAAATGACTCCTCCCTAGATAAAGTGAAAGGAAATGATGGTAAAATCTACTCTATTTCAGATGCACTTGAATACAATCTAGATTGGATTCAGATCGATGTAGGATTTTTGTCAGAACAAGAGAAAGACACCGTTTTGAATTTATGTAAATACGCTGTCATAAATGGTTCTCATACGGCAATGGGAGAAATTATTGGGACCAAAGCAAAACCGATTATAGGAATTCCTGTTTATGATGAACACACAAATCAGATAAGATGGGCAGAAGAAAGGAAGCTTGGAATTCTTGCGAATAATACAAAACAGGTAATACAAGCTGTTTACAACATACAAAACAATTATAACAAATATGAAGAACAACTCGTAGAATTTTCTAGAAATTTCGATAGAAATGGAGCTCAAAACACCGCACAAATAATTGCAGAGATGCTTGAGGATTAGAAAGAATTATAATTTTTCCGGACAAAGTAGCAGATCTGGTACGCGGCATTTTCGATGGGCGAACTGACCGCAAGGGATGACGACATAGACCGCGTACCAGAATTGACCAAAAGCTTTTATGGATAATTTTGATGAGTGGCGTCATTGACTGATTGCCCCGAATGTGCAGCTAAGCAGATAGTTATCGAGATGAAATTTGATTTGAATACAAAACACTTTATCTGTAAAAAATGTGGTCTGTATGCAACACGGGAACAAATAAGCGATATTAGAGATAGATTAAATCGTCGTGAGAAGACACGTGAGGATAAGCATGATGAGTACAGAGACTGGTGGCAATCAAGTAAAAAAGACAAACAGAATTAATTATTGAGTGAAAGTAAATGGTAAAAGAACTTCCAAAATGGGCACAGGATGAAATAAAAAATGCAAAGTTTGGAAAACCCGAATCACAAACAAGAACAGGTTACATTCTTGAGATATATGACAAGGACGTGAAGATTGACGCCCAGCTGTATGAAGAAGTTGAGGATGGAAGACACATTATAACTTTAGATTTACCAAAAAAAGTAAAGCCAGCAGATTTGATGAAGGGTGTTGTGTATGAATTTACTTTTAATTCGATGAAGGCCACTTTAAGCAAAAAACTTGTTGAGCTTCTAAAAAAAGAAATGGAGATTGATATGGATGCCATATACCAGTTTGATCTGACTAATTTGGAATTAATGGATGTTGGTTCTGATACAGTAGGTTCAACAGAATCTGTAGAAGAATAGATTATAATTAATTAAAATAATTTTCTCTACTAATTCATAATTTTTGTGATCTCATTTGTTTTCTAAAAGCTGCTCCTAAGATTGGATTTATCAAATATGGAATTGTGTGTTTTAACCATACAGCGCCTCTTACAAATGACGGTATAATTATCTCTAGTCTTGGTGAAGTTGCTGCTTTTACTATTGCTTTTGCTACAGTTTTTGAACTAAGCGATGTTGGCGAATATTTTGGTATTGATTTGAATGAAGGGTGATTAAAAAAGTCAGTTCTAACCATTATAGGACTAACTACAGTAATACCTACACCGGTTCCTTTTAATTCATGATATAATCCCTCTGAGAATCCCAGCATAGCAAATTTTGATGCGCAATATGATGCAATTCCTGGAAGGCCAAAACTTCCTGCAACTGAAGCTACGTTTACTATATGCCCAGTCTTTTGTTCTAACATTTTTGGCAGAAAAGCCTTGATACAGTAAACCATTCCAAAATAATTAGTTTCCATCTGGGATTCTATTTCTTCTATTTTTAGTTCAAGTACAGAACCATAAATTGCAAAACCTGCATTATTAACTAGAATATCGATTTTACCAAATTTATCTAGAACAGTTTTACTCATCTGTTCGACTTCATGCCATTTAGAAACATCGCATTGACATACTAGTATTTCATTTCCATATTTTGCAAGATTTTTTGCTACAGATTCTAGATTTTCTTTTCTTCTTGCAACAAGCACAATAGAACTTTTTCGTTTAGCAAATTCTACAGCTGATGCTTCACCAATTCCACTAGATGCTCCTGTAATTACTATAACTTTATCATTAAAATCCACAAAGAAAAATAGCTAGTTGAAAATAAAGTGCTTTCTATGAAATTTCAGCTTTTTTTGTACGTGGATATACTATTTTCATTAAAAGTATCCAGCTTATAACAAGACTAACGTGATATGTAGCAATTCTCCATGCTATGACAATATTCCATTGTATGCTATCTTTGGTTGGTTCAAAAGTCAGACTGTTCAAGTTTCCAAGATATGCCCATATACCAAATTCTGTGAGACCTGAACCACCTATTGTTACAGGTATATTTCCTAAGGCATTTGAGGCCATTGCTGCTAAAAGTGAATTAAAAAAATCTATAAAATAACCAGCCCCATTTGCAATTACCATAAATGAAATCCCGTAAAACACCCAAATGAATATAGAAAAGATCATAGATACTGCAAATGCTTTTTTTGCTTGTTTATTATGCAGGCTTTGCCTACTCATCTCACAAACCTCTTGCATCCATTGATTAGTTTTATCAATGTATTTTGAAGCCCGTTCTTTGCCTGCTTTTTTTGCAGTTTTTTCTATCCAAGATGGAACTTGGAAAGTTCTCCTGTAAGATAGAAAAAATAGACTGGACCAAATTGCCGTAACTGGTAAGCTTATTGCAATAATTACAATTCCTATTGCATATGCACCATTGAAAAACGCAAAGGCTGCAGAAGTGAGAGCAAAGATTCCCGCTACTAGAACTTCAGTAACGATTTCCATTATTGTAACCCAAGTTGCTTTACCTGTTGGAATTCCTTTCTTTTTTAACCATATTATTCTGACTAATTCACCACCAACAAAAGAGGGTGTAGTAGATGTGACAAATTCACTCCCAATTCTTACTGAAACTGTTTTCCATGGAACTTCAATGTGACCAAGAAATGTCTTTACCAGATAATTGAATTTTAGACCTTGCATTAGTAATTTGCCAACAATTGCCAATGCTGCACTCATAAAAGGAATAAGACCCACTGCAAAAAGCTCTTCAAGTTTTATGTTAAAGGTAAATGCAATTAAAATAAATGGTACAATACTAACTGGAATTGCTAAAAGTTTCCAATTCATTGCCTGCTTTAATTATGGATGGAAATATAAGCTCAACATGAAATATAGTCAGCAAAATGAAAACTATTTTTATTCTAGGTACCGCAGGAGCTGGAAAATCATTACTTGCATCCAGCCTTCTTGATTATTACACAAAAAATGGTGCTTTTGTTGGAATGCTAAATTTAGATCCGGGAGTTGAAAATCTTCCATATACATGTGATGTCGACGTTAGAGATTATGTAGATATTGTATCTATAATGAGACAATATGATTTGGGTCCAAATGGTGCTATAATAATGGCAACTGACCTCATTGCATCAAAGATGGATCAGATTCAACATGAAGTTGATAATGTGAATCCAGACTATCTTATTGTTGATACTCCAGGCCAAATAGAGCTTTTTGCATATAGATCAAGCGGTCCATTTTTTGTGCAAAACTTTGTATCTGAACAAAAAGTTGCATTATTTCTGCACGATGGTGTATTGGTAACTACTCCAACTAATTTTGTTTCGATTGCACTTCTTGCTACATCAATAAAACTAAGACTCAATTTATCGCATATCAATGTCTTAACAAAAACTGATCTAATTGAAGATAAGATTAAGACCATATTGAAATGGTCAACTGATGTAAAAAGCCTGGAAGATGCAGTTGCAAAACAATCAGATGGTGAAAATTATACACTTGTGACTAATATTTTACGAAGTTTAAATATGGGTGGTTTTTCTCAAGGACTCATTCCAATTTCCAATGTAACTGGAGAAGGCATGGTAAACCTCGAGACAGCATTAAGCAGAATTCTTAATTTGGGAGAGGAGATAGAAGATTAATTGGCTTCTAATGTTGTTGTAAGGGCTCCATCTTCTACTGCAAACTTGGGTCCAGGTTTTGATGTCTTTGGTTTAGCTTTAGATGCGTTTTACGATGAAGTGTCTCTTGAGAAGAGTGATCGTGGAATAAAAATTCAAAGTTCTGATACAATTCCTCTCGTTCCTGAAAAAAATTCCGCTGGATTAGTAGTAAAGGAAATGGCAAAAAAATTTAAGATAAAATCGGGTGTTGTTTTAAAAATCAAAAAAGGAGTGCCTGCTGGATTTGGGATGGGAAGTAGTGCTGCTTCTGCAGCTGCAGCAGCAGTAGCGTTTGATGCTTTGTTTGATCTTAATCTTGATTCAAATACACTTGTAAAATTTGCCGGTATGGGAGAAAGAGCTAGTGCGGGTTCTGTTCATTATGATAATGTTGCAGCCTCTATACTTGGTGGTTTTGTTATTGTTAGAACAGATCCTTTTGACGTCATAAAAATAGAACCCCCCAAGGAACTTGTACTTTGTGTTGCAATCCCTAAACTTGATGTTCCAATGAAAAAAACCCAGGTTTCAAGGAGTGTCTTGCCAAAACAAGTTAAACTTTCAGATTCTGTTCGCAATCTATCTAATGCCGCTGCGATTGTTGCCGGATTTATGAAAAAGGATGTAGAATTGATTGGGAGTTCTATTAAAGATATTATCATAGAACCTGCAAGACAGCATCTCATACCAGGATTTAATCAAGTAAAGGAAAACGCACTTCATGCTGGAGCATTAGGTGTTACAATAAGTGGAGCAGGTCCATCCATCATAGCTTTTACCTCAAGATCATCCAATCCTAAAAAGATCTGCAGCGCTATGGAAAAAGGATTCATGTCTGCAAAAACAAAATGCAATACTGTTATTTGTAGACCAAGCAAGGGTGCAATTAAAGTATAGTTTTATTTTTTTTCTATAAATGCTCTCATTCTTTCTTCTCTATCTTTTGTTGAGAAACATAAAGACCAAGAATAGATTTCAAGTTTTAAACCAGTATCAAGGTTTGCGTCAACTCCTCGATTAACAAGCATTTTTGATTTACCAATTGCAAAACTTACATTGTGAACGAAACTGAGTTATATTACACAATTTACAAAGGAGCTACTTGACAGATCTGGGTTTGTTTTTTGCTGCTTTTGCGGCTATAAGTTGGGGGACTTTTTTTGTTCCAGTAAGAAAAGTTGGTATTAAAAATATTTGGCAGTTACAAGGTGCTACTTCAATAGGTGTACTCCTTTTTGCCATTCCTGTAGGATGTTTTTGGGGTTTTGAAATTCAGCTAGGCGGTCTTGTGTCTGGTGTCATCTGGACAATAGCAAATTTACTTGCCCTTCATTCTGTAAGATTAATTGGTCTTGCAAGAACATCTCCACTTCTTGCCGGGTTTAGTATTATTTCATCATTTGTATGGGGAACTACATTTTTTAATGAAACTTTTGATTCGTTAATTCTTGCATTAATTGCAATAGGGTTACTTTTGGTTGGATTGCCACTTGTAGTAAATGGAGAAAAAGGCTCTTCCATACAAAAAAGAGGATATTTTGTAGCTGTTGCGTCTGGTTTGATAGGAGGAACTTACATTATTCCTATGCAAGTAACACAAACTCTTCAGTCTGGGTTTTTTTCGTCAAGCATTTCGATTTTTGTAATTGGCATACCTATGTTTTTACTTGCAAGAAAATTCATTAAAAAAGAAACAATTGCAGGAATAATTTCTGGAAGTCTTTTTAATCTCGGTAGTTTTTCCGTATTAATTGCTGTAGGTCTAATAGGTATAACAATAGCATTCCCAATCGCCCAAACTGCTACTCTTTTTGCTGTATCATGGGGAATGTTTTACTTTAAAGAAGTGATTCAGAGGCAAGGAATTGTGCGTGTCTCTGTAGGAGCTCTAGTAATATTATGTGGTGCTACACTTCTTGCTATTGCTTAATCAAGCAATTTATTTGGCTTAAAAGAAAGCAACTGAATTGAAAAAAGCAGTATTGATTTTCAGTGGTGGTTTGGATTCTGTTTGTACAGCTGCCTATCTACAATCAAAATACGACCTCTATGGAATTACTTTTTCATATGGTCAGAGAGCAAATCAAGAAATCAGAGTGGCAAAACATTTTGCAAAAATTTTGAATTTAAAAGATCATAAAATTGTTAATATACAATTCATGAAAGAACTTTATGCAAAGACAAATGCTCTTACTAACTCAGAAATAGATATTCCGGAAAAATTTGATTACACTATAGTTGTACCTATACGAAATGCAGTTTTTCTTTCAATTGCCTCTGCGTGGGCCTTTTCAATAGGTGCTACACTAGTTGCATATGGAGCACATAAAGGGGATAAACAGTATCCAGATTGTAGACCTGAATTTTCTAGGAAACTTGAGAAAGCTTTCAATTCTGGTGAGATCGATGGAATACGATTAGGTTTAAGGAAAAAGATTATGGTTTGGAGTCCTTATAGAGTTGGATTTTCAAAAAGCGATCTGTTAAAAATCGGATACAAAAAACTGGGAGATGGTATCTTTAACACGTGGAGTTGTTATTCAAACACAAAGATTCATTGTGGAAGATGTGAATCTTGTAATAATAGAAAGTCTGCTTTTGCTAAAGCCAGAATAAACGATAAAACTGTCTATATGGTCTAGTTAGATATTTTTTAAGATCGGTTTTTTGAAAACAATTGCTCGTATCGGTATGTAATAGACAAGAAAAACCCCGCCAGCTATTCCCCAGAATATCCAATTTGTCATTTGCTCTGTAAACCCTATTTCTGTAAAGTAATTAACCGAATTCATAGCAATGCCCACAGAAACTCCAACAACGATGAAGAATTCTATAGCATACCATAAGAATCCAGGAAATGAATCTTTTGGTACATGTGCGTTGTTATGTACACCCATATTTGTCATGGTTTAGATGGCATTATTTAATTTTCTCAATGATCAGATTATTCTTGTCTCAGAGCCGTCATTATGAATAAGTGCAATTATGTCTGTTCTGGCTTCCTTTTTTTCATAAATTCCTCTGTATGTAATTGAAGTTACCTTTGCATCGTTTCTAACTCCACGCATTCTCATACAGAGATGTTCCCCTTCTGCTATTACTATTACTCCTTTTACTCCTTCTGAGTATAATTCATCAGCAATGTTTTTTGTTATTCTTTCTTGGATTTGCAGTCTTGATGTATATTTTTCTACTAGCCGTACTAATTTTGAAATACCAAAAACTTTACCATTTGGAGAATATGCAATTGCAATTTTGCCAAAGAAAGGCAGCATGTGATGTTCACACATGGAATAGAATTGTATGTCCTTTGCTATTACAACATCAGAATCTTCAGAAAACTTTACGGATAATTCAGACTCTGCCTCGTAGCCTTTGAAGATCTCTTCATACATATCGGCAATCCTATTTGGCGTATCAATAAGACCTTCTCGATAAGGATCTTCGCCTATTTCTGCAATCAACTCTCTTACTAGTCGCTTTACTCTATCTTTGTCCATTACGGTGCACCTATAAATTTGTGAAGTTGTGGAACTATACGTACTTCGTTATAATAAGGATAAACAGAATCATAGAAGTTGAAAAGCTGTTTCAAACTTGGTTCTGCAATACCATAGCTTGGCTGTATTATAAATCCTGCAATTTGTGATTCTGAAATAATATTAAAAACCTTCTCAATTAGCTGTTTGAATGGCTCAAGTTCGGTTTTTGAGCTTATAACAATTTTGATGTAAGTGGTTTTATTAGAATTTATGGCATAGGTAAGACATTGTAATTCATTTTCTAAAAGCTTAGAATAATGTTGAAGATCTACAAACTCTGAATCTGGTGTCTTGAATTCAATCTTAATGTAATCAAAATATGGAAGTATTTCTGCAAATTTTTGCGAATCATAACAAGAGGATTCAATATAGGTTGGGATATTTTTTGTTTTGACAAATTTTGCCATTTCCGATACTGCTTTTGATTGTACAAGTGGATCACCTCCTGTAAAATTCACTTTGTAAGTATTTTTTTCTAGATTTTTTTCTATGAGTTTACATGCCTCTTCAAGAGTGTACTCATTTCCAGAATCCATGGGGAGAGAGTCTTTTGTGTCACAGTAGAAACATTTGAAAGGACAGCCTGCCAGTCTTACAAAAAGCGTTTTTGTTCCATACAATATTCCTTCTCCTTCTACAGAAGTAAATATTTCAAATAGTCTTACATTCAAGCAAATGATCTTTGGTTTTTCAATATTTATTCAATTGGATTAATAATTATCTAATTAGGTTGTAATTTCCTCTGTTTTTTTAGCAAAAAGTCCTGAAATGAATATTACAACGCCAAGAATTCCGATAAGACTTCCTACAAATTCTATTGTTTCTTTAATATCGATTTGTGTGGGGGCAAGTAAAACTGCAAGTATTGCGCCAACTACAATCATCGGGATTCCTATACCGACAGAGATTTGTTTAGAAGCCATGTGGGATGTAGCCATGAAAAACGTATATGAAGTTTATGTAAGTTTTTGTCAGACTTAAAATGATTTTTGTTAAAATTTACACGTATTAAGATACTAGTTTTTGTATCATATGTATAATTTTATCAATCTCGTTTAATGTATTCATTGCTTTTTCTGGAGATGTATCAATCTGAAGTTTAGCGTTTTCAAGAAGTGAAAATGCACGTGTAATCCACTTGGTAGCAATCTCATTTTCAGTTGCCGTTTCAGAGAGATTGTTTAGTTGTTCTTCTAAGGTTTGAATTTTTGTTTTTATTTTTTCTACTTTGGAATCAGTATTTCCTGTTGCTTTATTTGTACGGTCTGTTGTTTCTACAGAATCTGATGCTTCGTTTGTCGCTTCAGTTTGTACTTTTATACTGTCAAGAATTTCGTTTATGGAGTTTATTTTTTGTAATGTACCTTTCAGATTGTTATCTAAAACAAGTTGTTTTAACTCCACAATCATATCATTTGCAGTTTTTATCTTGGTTCTAGAATCATCATCTTGTAAGTTTTTATTTAAATTGTCAAGTTTTGACTCAAATTGATGGATAATAGCATTCAATCTGTTAACTGTTGACACGCTAAGTTTTTCTGTAATTGTATTGATTCCTTTTGTTTCTAATACTATCTGACTAGGATCAGAGACTTTTTGAAGCTTTTCTTTGGCAATTTGTAGATTATCTATAATGTCTTGGGATAATTCAAGAGCCTCTGCTTGAGAGATTAATTTGTCAAGATTTTCAATTTGTTTTGCGGCAAAAACCTTGGCCCTATCAGAAGTTCTTTGTTTTGCTACTTCAGAAATTGAACTATACGCGCCAATTATAAACTGTTTTGCAACTCCTAATGTCTTGTTCACTTCATCAACGTTTCCTGCATCCAAATTTTGCTTTGCAATTTGTATTAGGTTATCAAATTCTGTAAAATCAATTTCGATGTTGTTCTTTGTTGCGACCGCTTTGAGTTTGTTTGCACTGCTTTCTATCCTAATAATTACAGTTTTTAATCTAGATGTATCAGTTTGAGATAATGGTTCTTCAGCAATTGCTGGTACAGAAGATGATATCTTGTCACTTGCATCCTTAAACAATTTCATTGCAGAAAGAAAATGTTGTTTTGCTGTAGTAACATCTCCCTCTAAAACCGATTTTGCAAGTGCATCTGTATCTGCGGAGCCTTGTTCATAGAGTTTACTTATTTCATCAGGTACTGTTTCAAGTTGTGATAATCTGATCTTTACGTTGTCTCTTGCCTGGTTTGCTATTCTAAGTAGTGAATCTAGTTGTATGTCAGCATAAGCCTGCATCGGAATAGTAAGTATCATACTTCCAACTAATGCAAATAGAATAAATGCTAAAGGTTTCATTCTTGATTTTCCTCCAACGTTTTTCGTAATTTTATAAGGTTTTGTTGATCTATTTTTTCTATTTCTATAATCCCTTCCCTTTCAAGACGTTTTACTGCACGCCATGTAGTAGTACGTGGAAGAAGGAATTTTTTTCGTAATTCGCTTTCATAAACTTGGCCACCATTTTCAGAGATATATGTTACCATATCCTTGTCTTCTTGACGTAATTCTGGTTTAAGTCTAAAGATTGTTTCTTTGTCTGGAGTTACAGTTTTTTCGTTCTTTGGTAGGAGTTCCACAGTCTTTTTAATTGCAGATTTTGCTCTTTTGATAAAAAGTGAAATTGTTATTATTGCTCCTGCTACTGTACCAATTGTAGCTGCAGTTGCTACAATAGTACCGCCTATAGAAGACAAAGGATCATTATCTGATTTTGTTCCATTATTTGAAAGTGCTGTCTCTTGTTCATGAACAGCAGTGTTCTTTGCTTCATTAGCCAAGATCTCTGCACTTGAGAATTTACTTTCATTAAACGCAGAAATTGCTTCTTCAAGTTTTGCAGAGGCAAGTGGTGTTTTAATTTCTTCTGCATTAATTTTATTAATTAAATCTCGTGCTTTTTCTATGGCAAGAGTTGCAGTCTGTTCTGTTCCTAAAACGCCAAATACATAGTTAATTTCCGCAGTTCCATTAGGAAGTAAAAGGAGTGATTGCTCGTCTACAACTTGCATGTTAAGTGGAAATGCGTTCATACCTACAATTACAGTATTTTTTGGTAAGAGTATAGAGTAGTCAGATGGTGCATCAATAGAAAATGACCAGATCTTTCCGTTTTTCGTAACTAGATCTGCCGTATCATAATCGATTTTAACTTGAGAAGCTCCTAATGTTTCAATTATTACATTGTTTCCATCAATTTGGCTGGAAAGTAAGAGATCGTTTTCGTCCTGTGCTATAAGGTTATCAATATTGGTTCCAAAAAGTTTTATTGTAAAATCAGGTTGTAAAGGATCTACTTCAGTAGCATAAAAGACGTGTGTAGTACCATCTGTATAAATTGTAAAATCTAGAACCTTGGATACCCCAAAGGTATGTTGTGGTAGGGACGCTAAGGTTACTAGAACAAAACATACTGCTATCAAGGGAGCTCTTGCCATTAATATCAGGATATTAGTAATCCTTACAAAAAGCATTCCTTCTTGTGGTGCATACTCTTGTTGTGCTAACTCTGTTCTTTGTTCCATTTTTTAATACCTTAGGTTCATTGTCTGGACGAGACTCTGGAATTTTTGAAATTCTTGGAAGAATTTGATACCCTTCTCGGTTATCACAAAGAGTCGGTTTCTATTGTTTTTCATTGAATCCACCAAACCTGCATCTATTAGCTTTTGGCACTTGTCAAGCACTGCATAATGCGACAGGTTTGCCCTTCTAGATATGGCAGACACAATTACCCCCTGCGTACCACCGTCCATGGTCACATCCAAAATATCGGCAATTATGCCCATTTCTGATCTGTATTGTTGTTTTGACATGCCATCTTATGGAATGTATGTATTATGAGGGACACCTTGAAACATCACAGCGGAACGCCTAGCGGAACGGCTGTTTTAGTGTATGAAATGAGCAAAATGTTGCAAATTACGTGGCGGGGGAGAGGAGATTTAGATATTGAATTTGTGCTCAGATTGGAGTAAAATAGTCTAAAATGCAAGATTTCATGATTCATACATCTAACTATCTTTTTTAAAAGATGGAGGCCTACAATAGCCTCCTATTACGGAATTAAAACCCGACGCACTAAACGACTCTGACCTTTTTTGGGTAGCCAGCCCACCTGCAAAAAGATTATCGTGGTTAATGAGATGTTAGATCGTCTAGATTAAACAAAAGCATGTATGATTAGTGTACTAATATAAGCTACCGCAGCGCTGGCGGGTATAGTTATAATCCAAGCCCAGACGATTCTCTTCCCCATTCCCCATCTTACAGCAGAAACACGCTTTACTGCTCCTGCTCCCATGATTGCCCCAGAAATTGCATGGGTGGTACTTGCTGGGATTCCAAAATGAGCAAGAACCGCAAGGATAGATGCGCCACCTGTTTCTGCTGCAAAACCTTGGTATGGTTTTAATTGTGTTATTTTTAGTGCCATTGTTTTTACAATTCGCCAGCCACCAAAAAATGTACCAAGACTAATTGCAAGTGCTGCGATAAGAATAACATAGAATGGTACTTCAAAGCTAGTAATCACGCCTTCTGTTAGTAAAATTAATGCAATTATTCCCATGGTCTTTTGACCATCATTTGCTCCATGAGTTAGTGAGAAGTAGGTTGACGAAATAAGCTGTAATCTACCAAAGACAGAATTTACCTTACTTGGTCTCTTTCTAGCAAATAAAGTGATGAGCAGAGTTGCTAGTAGAAATGCGGTGACAAAACCAACTACTGGCGATACTATAATACCAATGGCAATTTTCTCCAATCCGCCGAGAATCACTGCATGCATACCAGCACCAGCTATACCTGCACCTAATACACCTCCTACCAAGGCATGGCTACTTGAAGATGGTAGACCCAATAACCATGTAATTATATCCCAGATGATTGCGCCAACAAGTGCGCCAATAATAATGTAAATTGTAACAAAATCGGGATTTATGATTCCTTTTCCTATAGTAGTTGCTACAGCAACTCCAAAAACAAATGGTCCTACAAAGTTTGCAATAGCAGCAAGGGAAACTGCTTGAAGCGGTCTAAGAACTCTAGTACCTACAACAGTTGCAATAGAATTTGCTGCATCATGAAAACCATTTACAAAGTCAAAAAATAGCGCTAATAGAATTGCTCCAATTGCAAGTTCGTACATATCAAAAACTAAGTATATTTTAGTACAATATCTTCTATCGAATCTGCCACATCTTGACATCTGTCAGATGTAGTTTCTAATGCATCATAGATCTCTTTCATTTTGATTATTGTGACTACATCTTTTGTATCAAATAATTCACCTACAGCTTTACGATGAATTTCATCAACTCTGTGCTCTGATTCACTGACTTTTCTGCAATGATCAATTATAGATTTGTCTGCCTTTACATTGTTTAATCTAGTAATCATAAAATTAACTTCTTTTGTTGCTACTGTAAGTTCTTTAGCCATATCAAGCATGTAGGGTGGAGATGTTGTTATTCTAAAATTAATAATTCTGCCAGATATTCCTTCTATGTAGTCTATAATATCATCTGTCTTTGATGCAATTCTTGAAATGTCTTCTCTATCTAATGGGGTGATGAAAGTTTTGTTCAATTCTTCAAAAACAGAATGTGTTAGTTTGTCTCCTTCTCTTTCTAGTTTTCTGATCTTTGCATGATTTTCCTCTAATTTGTCAAAGTTTGCAAATAAATCTGCGAGTAGATTTGCTACTTCTTCTGCTTTGCAAGCAAGATCATTTAAGATTCCAAGAATTTCTTTTTCATTGGATTTTAACCATGACATCCACTGAGGCATAATTTGTGTCAAATTTACATAGTTAAATCTCTGTTCTATATACGACATGGGAACTATATAGTTGGATCAAAACATCTGAAGTAATAAAATTATTGTCACGAACGGTTAAACAAAGCTAGAATACGACGTTGATCTTGTATTAAACGAGATGTCTGCTCTGACCAAGAATCAGAAAGCAATAGTGGTTGGCTCCTTTCTTGGATGGTCACTTGATGGATACGATATTGTATTAATGCTTCTTGTAATACCCTCTGTAAGCCAGCTTTTTTTTCCGTCAGAAAATCCGATCTTCAGTTTACTTGCAGCTTTTGCAAGCTATACAGCTACACTGATTATGAGGCCTATTGGAGCTGCAATTTTTGGAGTTTATGGTGATAAATTTGGACGAAAAAAATCCATGATAATTACAATTTTAGGATTTTCGGTTGCAACTTTTGTTACGGGACTCTTACCAACGTATGCTATGGTGGGTATTTTTGCTCCTGCTCTTTTAATATTAGTAAGAATGATTCAAGGAATTTTTGCGGGTGGAGAATGGGGAAGTGGAGCGGTCATAACAATGGAAAGTATACCAAAGCAAAAACGTGGATTTTTATCTGGATTTCTACAGAGTGGATTCTCTTTTGGTTTTCTTTTGGCTTCTATTGCATTCCAAATAATTACAATTGGTTTTGTAGGTGAGGCATTTTCTGAGTGGGGGTGGAGAATACTTTTCTTTACAGGTGTCATTCCTGGCTTCATAGCTCTTTTTGTCAGGTTTAGAATGGATGAATCAGTTCTTTGGTTAGAAAAACAACAAAAGCAAAAACTGGAAAAAGCTCCTCTTAGAAAAATTGTTTTTGGTAAAGAGCATAGGAAATCTTTCTTTCTATGCGTATTTGTAATGACTGGACTTGTCTACATGTATCACGGTTCAATAGGATTTCTACCCACTCTTTTACAACAATTTGGTCATATAGATATAGTACATGTAGCTCCGATAATGGTTTTTGCAACTATTTCTTCTTGGCTTGGAATGATTATAACAGGATGGTTAAGTCAAAAAATAGGACGAAAAAAACCCATGATCTTTTTTGCTATTGGTTCTATCATACTAGTAATTCCAATAGCTTATGGAATTCTTGGAGAAAATCTAACTTCTACCATTTTGTTTGTAGTTATATACGCCTTCGTAGTTTCCACAGCCTCTGGACCAATACCTGCATTTTTTTCTGAGAGGTTTCCAACTGAGATTAGAAATAGCGCGGCAGGATTTGCGTATAATGGTGGATTAATAGTAGGTTCATGGTCTCCTTTGATCGCAGTAAGTTTGATCTCGCTGGTTCAAAGTGAGTTTATTCCAGTGGCATTAGGCATGAATATAATTATTGGTGCGGTAATTTTGCTTATAGGCACTCTTCTTAATCCAGAAACAAAAGATCGTGATCTTTCATAGAACTCTCACGTTAAGAACAAGGTATATTTATCGAATCTAAAATTGGCATCTCATATCTTGAAAAATAGAAATCATAAAATAGATTTAATTCCCATCGTTGAGGATATTTTGTCAATCGATCCTGGAATGAGATTTGCTGCAATTATAGATCTGAAAGGAAAAATTTCAGAAGCAATAATGAAAGAGGGTAAGACATCATTAAAATCTCAAAAGGAAGCAGAGCATTTTTGCAAACAAGTCGCATTAAGAAGGAAGATGCAAAATGAGTTTAATAAAAGCCTGGGAAAAGTAGATTATGTTCATATTGAGCGTGAAAAGGTTACCCAGATTGTTTTGTATCCTAAACGAAAAACAGTTTATGTTACAATGGAACCAAATATTGATACAATAAAAAAGCTAAAAATTGTAAAACTCATTAAAGAAAAAACTGCACAGTTATAAAATTAAGAAAAAGTAAGGGAAAAATTAGTTTTTGGATGTACGGACTGTTTTATTCAGTAGTAGATTCTGCCGGTTGTGGAGAACCTTCTCCAATTACTTCAGCTGTAGCAAATCGTCCACCAACTTGGGTGACTTTTACTTTTGTATTCTGTCCTACTTGCCCGCCTTTGACAAATATCACAAAACCATCTACTCTTGCGATACCGTCTCCTTTTCTACTAATTTCCGTTATAGATACATCGTATTCTTTTCCGGTTTCTACTGGTTTTGGCCTGTCATCAAATCGTCTACCGCCGCCGTTGCCTCTATTGCCGCCGTATCCTCGGTTATCAGAGCCTTCGCCAAAACCGCCTTCGTTATAGCTCATCGTTGCACCTCCTTTCTGCTTTACCATAAGCCATAACCCTATAAAATCTGATCAGCAGATTAATTTAACAATCTGGGAAGTTTAGTTATAATTTGATAGTAAAATTAACAATTTTAGTTTAAAATCATGTCAACTCTATATCTATTATCTTTTTATATATTGCAAATTACACTATTTTATACAATATGTTCGAAAAGTTCAAAAAAAACCTAGAAAAGTTTAGAGAACTTTCGTCTGAGGGAAGTAAAGATGATAAGGGTAATGTCGTGACAGAAAAGATCGTTCCTGTTGAATCAACAACTAACATTGAACAAATAAAAATACCTGAACGTGCTGAACAAGTCAGTATGAGTCAGTCAAGTGATGACATAGGTATAAAATCGCTTATGGATAAGCGTGCAAAACTTGAAGAGGTAATAGATTATGTTGGGCTGATGATAAAAAATCTGAAAGATAAACGCACCAAACTTGAAAAAAATATTGAAGATGAATCAGTTGATATTAAAAATCTGAAGGAAAAGTTGAACAAAGTAACTCAATATATTGATGAGGAAAAACAGGGGATCAAGAACTTAGCTCAGAAGAGATCAGATGTAGAAAAGGAAGCGGATGATGTGGCCGTAATAATTAACAATTTACGTGAAAAACTCACATCAATTGATCACATAGTAGATGAAGAAGGCAATAAAATAAAGAACTTTAAAGAATCCAAATCAAAGATGGAAGGTACATTTAGTTAAAAAGTGAACCCTTCCTTTAGGATTGCACTGAGATTTTCTTTTATTTCATCTTCATCAGATATAGAATTCAAATCACGTATTAAAACTTCAGTTGCCAGGCATTGATTTTTTGTAAATTGATAATAGCATTCTAATCTTTCTTGATCTGTTTTTGATTTATGGAAAGTTACCCAAAAATTTTCAGACGCATGTTGGACATAAAGCAAAAACTTGTGTATTACATCTTTTACTTTTGGAGAGGAATTATCTTTAGTTAGACCTATCAGTATCTGTTCTAGCTTACTTTCTAAGTTTGATTCGTAAATCATTTGATAAAGGTCGATTTCTCTTGTTATGCATTTCCTGTACACTACATTCATAAAAATGTTCATTCAATAAATTATAAGAAAAGCCACATTATCATATAGTTTCTTTATATTATCTAAAAAATTTTATATTTCAATAATTTTCTTTGAGTAAAACTTAAATAATTTTATCACGTATTGATTATCCCTATCAAAGGAATATCCTCCCAAGATAGGAATCATGCAGACAAAAGCATGCGATCAAGGAAAATCCTTCCGCAGAAGATGAGCCACTATGGGATGAAAAACTCCCAAGAATTGTTGACAAAGGTCAACATGGGCTTTTGGATCCATCGGATCCCATCCAAAGCTTTGGCGTGTTACTACAACACGCTCTGCATGATGATATTTTCCCCTTTTCAAAAATACAAATTTTATCGAATTAAAATCAACAAAACTGTAGAAAGTATTCAAATGTATCATACAATAATCCGATTACGTGTGATTATCCAAAGCAATGTCATTATCTCCTGGGAGGAAGTGGATCTGGTATCTTCTTCCATCCCAGATAACAGCTGAAGGCTTACGTACAGTTATTCCATTGTATGTGATATTTCTTGGTGGAGACATAAGTGAAGTTTCGCTAGTAGTTGCACTTCATTATGGTGCAGCTGCCCTTGGTTCTTTATTTTGGGGTAAGGTAATAGACAGGTTTCATGTAAGACGAGCGGTTCTTCTTGTTTCACTTTTTTTTATAATACTTTGCTGTATTTGGTTATATTTTACAAGAAATCTTACTATGCTTTTTGTTATTTCACCAGTAATTGGATTCTTTCTAGTGGGAAAGAACCCGGTAACACAGTTACTGGTAATGGAATCAGCCCCTAAAAATCAATGGAGTTGGTTATTTGCGAGAATCTCAATAATTGGAACCTTTGGAATGTTGGGTGCCATGATAATTGGTACTATCTGGAGCGTGTATTTCGATTTGAGTCCATATTTTTTGATCTGTGCTATATCAACTGGGATTGCCATAGTATTTGCTACAACCATTAAGGAATCACATTTTCACCTTGAACGAAGTAGTATTGCGCATTCAATACAGGGGTTAGCCTATAGTTTTACTCACTTTCATTTAGTGTTTCCCAAGGTTTCGGAATTATATGACTATAAGCACATAATTTCCATATTCAAAGGAAAGGTTTCACATGAAATAGGAATTCTGTTTTTAGCAAACTTTCTTTTCTATTTTGGAAGTAGCATCTATTTTACAGCTTATACTCCCTTTCTAAAACATTTCAACTTTACAGATTCAATCGTGTTTTTGATTTATGCCATACAAACATCTACAATGATTGCAATTTTCTTTGTTGCTCCTAGATTGATATCTAAATTAGGAGAGGATCGTGCTACCTTGATTTCATATGCACCAAGAATAATTGCTGTTCTTATTGCAGGGTTGGTCATTCCTCTCATGTTAGGAATTGGCGTTTTTGTTGTGTCAATTATTTCAGTATGTTTGATGGTAGTAGCATTTTCCATTTTTAGTACAGCAAGTTCAGTTATTTTTTTTAAAAGTATTCCACCGGGTTTTGAAGGAAAATATCTTGGGGTGCATAGCTCAGTAACAGGAATTGGCGTATTTGCTGGTGCCATAGTAACAGGGCAACTTACGAATTTGTTTGGATATACAATTCTATTTTTGATTGCTGCGATTATTTTAGCAATGTCGTTTATTTTATTCAGAATCTATCTACGTTATAGACTATCACACAATACAGTCTAGATGTAGCGTGCTGAAGTTGATTGACCGGCAGGCATAGAAGGTAACTTGTCGTTTACTGCTGCCTCTGCTACTGCTCCTGCTTCTTGGAGAATCTTTTCTGATTCCTCACTTGTTGTTTCTGAATCTATTCCAAAGTCTCCATTGTGGAATGTATCTGTCATAAGACCATTCAACATCTCTGTCATACCGCTTAGTTCTTGGTCTGCCTCTGGCATGAATCTGACAAGTGATGATCTTAAACTCTTCATCAGACCTATGGTTGGCATTATAGTTATTACAGTGTCTCCAAGATCATGGAATGTTGTTAATCTAAGTTCGATTTGCTCCAGAGCCATTCTTGCGTTGCCTAAGAGCTTGGTAACTTTACGAACTTCGGCAAGTTCTTTTGATAAAACTCTACTAGCGGTAGTATCATGTTGTTGTGTTGCAGTAACAATTCTTTTGAAAAGTTTTTCATCTTTTTGTTTTAGCTTTGTAATTAAACCATCTAATTTAGAAATCTGAGTCTCTAGTCTTTTTGTTGCTGTCTCTAATCTGGGTTTTAATGGACCTTGTGGATGCAATGCGTCATTGAATCGTTCACCAATGCTAGGTGTCTGTGGCTTGGTCCAACTTTTAGTAAAACCTGTCATGGTAAGCACTTAAAAAATTGGTTATTAATTCAAGGTGTGAAATGAGGTTCACTGCACGCTAAATTAAGCTAACAAACTACCAATCCAGAGTGTAGAATTATCAAATTAAACGAGGATTGCTAATTTTAGTAAAATTATCGATAACCTATCTTGGATATATCCTTCCAATCAATCCTCAGACCAGAGATTAGTGCACCAGTTGTATACTATTTCTCTGCGGATGGATTTTCTTTATGTGAACTTCCAGTGCAGTAGTTGACTGCTGATGTTCACAGCAAAGTGGACATTTTTCCATTTTATTTAATGCCTGTGAATTGAAAAAATCGTATTTAAGTTTTTGCTTTAAGTATTTTGATGAAAAATTTTAGTCAAAATTATTTTCTAAATTATCTGAGAGTTTTTAGTAAAACAGATCAACGAATTTAGATTCTCTCATTGTAATCAGTAAATCTGTTTTTAGAAAAATGTATTACTCAAAAATTATAAAACAGATTTAGAAAACAATTAAGAATCAAATTACGGTATGTGATTTATCGAATTTTATGATAATCAAATAATTAAAATTATTTTAATAAAAAACTTAGTTAATTAAAAAATTCTTATTATAAACATGATTTTATTAAAAATATAGAATAAATGGTGATAGTTAAATCTTTTTATTGTCCTACGAGCGAAACTTTTATTAGATATAAGATGACTCGCGAAACTTTCAGTTCAGGTGGTGGTCGTTGCCCACGTTGTGGAAAAGGTCCAATGGTAACTGACAGTACCACTGGAGAGATGTTTTGTGGAAACTGCGGTTTTGTCCTTACTGAGAGAGTGGAAGAATCAGGTCCTGAATGGAGATCATTTTCTAAAGAAGAACATGAGGATCGAAGTAGAACTGGAACTCCTACTTCACTTGCAATGCATGACATGGGACTTGCAACTATAATTGGTCCAGCAGATAAAGATGCGTCTGGAAAACCGCTGTCTGCTTCTATGAAAAGTACTATTGAACGTCTTAGAACTTGGGATAGTAGAAGCCAAGTTCACGAGCCAGTAGACAGAAACTTTAGACAAGCATTTAGTGAGCTTGATAGATTAAAAGATAAACTTGCTCTTTCTGATGCAGTTATAGAAAAGACAGCATACATTTACAGAAAAGCCTTAGACAAAGGTCTTGTAAGAGGAAGGTCAATTCCTGGACTTGTTGCAGCTGCATTATATGCTGCGTGTAGAGATACTGAAACGCCCAGAACTTTGACTGATGTTGCAAATGGGATCAATATTAAAAGAAAAGATGTTGCCAGATGCTACAGATTACTTCTAAGAGAACTTGATCTTAAGATGCCTGTTGTGGATCCAATAAAATGTGTAGCAAGAATTGCAAGTAAAGCTGGATTAAGTGAAAAAACAAAAAGAAAAGCACTGATAATTCTAAAAGCTGCCGCTGAAATTGAAATTTCTGCAGGAAAGGATCCTATGGGACTTGCAGCCGCTGCGTTGTATCTTTCTTGTGTGATGAATGGAGAAAACAAGACACAAAAGGATGTTGCACAGGCAGCAGGGGTAACCGAAGTTACTATCAGAAATAGATACAAGGGGTTGAAGGAATCTCTAAAACTATAATTTTTTTAAAAATAATATAATTTTTAATTACATGAAAAAAATAATATACGTTGCAGCTATAGTTGTTGTTGCAATAGCAATAGGATTATCTTTAGAGCCTAATTCCAAAAAAACTGTTACCTATCATGTAACAATAGCAGATCCTAAACTTTACACTAATGAAATTTTTACTGACACTTTTGCAATTCAAAAGGGGACATATCAATTTAGTTTTGTACCAAATGGTGATAGCCCTGAGACTCTCTCTATTGCTCTAAAAGGGGCAACTTTTTCTTTTGCAGAAGATTTTCAGCTAAATGGAACATTACACGATACCGGAATTTCAGTTTATTATACATGGGACTATCTTGGTAGAAAAGAGATTCAAGTACCAGAGGATCAACAACTACAAATTGTGATAAATCCTCATGGAAATTTACTTGGCAGCGTATCCGTTGATTTAATTAAAACATAATTGGCGTGGCCCCCCGTCAGAAGGGCAGAGATTACCTCTTTGAATC
>CAYSWR010000021.1:0-22255 GCA_964434855.1 uncultured Nitrosopumilaceae archaeon
TAAGTGGAATCTCACCCAAGAATGGTAGATTGTATTTTTCACAAATCCTTTTTGCACCTCCCTCACCAAAGATGCGATGAAGCGTGTCACAGTTTGTACACTTGAAGTAGCTCATGTTTTCAACCACCCCGAGAATTGGAATATTTAGTTTTTGAAACATTCCAAATGCTTTTACTGCCACATTGCTTGCGACTTCTTGCGGTGTTGTAACTACTAGTATTCCAGTAATTGGTATTGTTTGAGCTAATGTAAGTGGAATGTCTCCAGTTCCAGGTGGCAAGTCTACTATTAGATAATCCAGATCAGACCAGTTGGTATCAACAAGAAATTGTTTTACAATTCCAGAAATTATTGGCCCTCTGTAAATTGCAGCCTGATGGTTTTGTTCTGCAAAAAATCCAAAAGAAACAACTTTGAGTCCGTGTGATTCTGCAGGTTGGAGTTTGTTGTTTTCAACCTCCATTACTGCCTTGCCCATGCCAAGCATCAAAGGAACACTTGGTCCATAGATGTCTGCATCAAGCAGCCCAACTTTTGCACCAGTCTTTGCCAATGCAAGTGCTAAATTAACTGAAACAGTTGTCTTTCCTACTCCACCTTTGCCACTTGCAACACCGATGATGTTTTTTACAGTTGGCATCATCTCGTCCATGGATAACGCACGACCTTCCATGACTTTGGCAGTGACTTTCATGTCAAACTTGCCAATTTCTGGTATGGAATTGACTGCTTTTCTGACATCTTGTTCTATCTCATCATTGAAAGGACATGCTGGTGTAGTAAGTTCTAATGTAAACTTGAGATCATTTCCATTAATTTCAAGATCTTTAATCATTCCCATGGAAACTATGTCTTTTTTGAGGTCTGGGTCGATCACTGTACTCAGAGTCTTTAGAACCTCATCTACTACAACCATATCAAAAAAATCTCTAATAGATTATTTAAACATAGGCAAAATTAAGAATAATATTCATCCAAAGATTCATAAATTGAAATTTTATCAATTTTCTTTAGATGTTTTCTATATCCACCCTTACTGATGTAGTCAGAATTCCACCAAAACTGTTTGGCGAGTCTCTAAAAAAGGCAGCAATTACAATTTTGAGGGAAAAATACGAGAGCATGATTAATCCAGAACTTGGATATGTTATCATGATTCTTGATACCAAGGTGGACCAAATGGGAAAGATAGTTTCTGGCGATGGTGGAACGTTTCACAAAGTAGAGTTTACTGCATTAACATTTTATCCAAAACTGCAAGAAATTGTTCGCGGAGAAATTGTTGAAATTACCGACTTTGGTGCATTTGTAAGAATTGGTGCAACAGATGCCCTGCTACACTTGTCACAGGTCATGGATGATTATCTAAAAAGCGATGTCAAGTCTGGCATGATCTTGGCAAATCAAAGCGGAAGAACACTAAAGATTGGTTCTACAATTCGCGCAAGAATTACTGCCGTATCACTTGGAAAATCAGCTGCAATGAAAATTGGTATCACATGTAGACAACCTTTCCTTGGAGCAGACGAATGGATTGAAGAAGAGATAAAGAAAGCAAAAGCTCCAGTAGCTGAAAAGGCAAAAGCCCCAGCTGAAAAGGCAAAGAAAGCAGAAAAGTGAAAGTAATATGGTAAAAGAAATGGCGTGCAGAAAGTGCAAATTTGTCACGATAGGCAAAGTCTGTCCAATATGCAAATCATCAGATCTGACTCCAGACTGGCGTGGATCTGTACTGGTAAATGATCCAGTAAACTCTGAAGTGGCAAAATCTTTAGGAATTAAAGAAAAAGGCAAATACGCACTTAAGGTAACCTAGATTGCATATACGTGCAAAAAAGGCGCTTGCAAGTTTTTTAGCTGAGGACATTGGAAAAGGTGACATTACAAGTAATTTATTACCTAGGAAAAAAATTTCTGCAAAAATAATTTCAAGACAACATGGAACCATAGCTGGTATCCAATATGCAAAAGAAATCTTTGCTTCAAAAGGATGTCAAGTTAAGATAATAAAAAATGATGGCTCTCACATCAAGCCAAATGATACAGTCATGATTGTCTCAGGCACTGCACAGGCCGTACTCTCATGTGAAAGAACTGCACTAAATCTTCTGTCTAGGATGAGCGGAATTGCTACACAAACAAACATGCTTGTGCAAAAAATACACAAGATAAATCCCAAAGTAAAGCTATATTCTACAAGAAAGACTGCTCCTGGATTGCGATATTTTGACAAGGAAGCAGTAGCAATAGGTGGAGGACACAAACACAGACAGACACTTGATCAAATGATAATGATAAAGGACAACCATCTTGCAGTATCTGGCTCCGTTTATCCACTTCTTGAAAAGGCAAGAAAAAAGTACAAAAAAATTGAAGTCGAAGTTGAAAATCTTCATGATGCAGTTATCTGTGCACAGGGAGGCGCATCAATCATCATGCTTGACAACATGAGTCCAAAAGAAATTTCTCAAGTTGTTAGTACGTTGAAAAAACTTGGGCTACGAAACAAAGTAAAGCTTGAAGCATCTGGTGGAATTGATTCTACAAACATCAAATCATATGCAAAGACAGGAATTGATATGATATCTGTGGGAAAAATTACAAGTTCAGTTGCCGGTCTTGATCTGAGTCTGGAAGTTAACTAATAGCAAGCATTCTGTCTATTGCAAGTCGTGCTTTTTGTGCAATGTTTTTTGGAACCTTGACTTCGTATTTGTCTTCTTTTAGTGATGCATAGACTTTGTCAAGTGTTATCATCTTCATGTATTGACAAACTGCATTTTCAGAAACTGGGATGAAATCCTTTTCTGGATTTTGTTGTTTCATTCTGTATAAAATTCCAGTTTCTGTTGCAACAACAAAGCTTTTTGCTGGTGAACTCTTTGCATAATTCATCATTCCTTCTGTAGATAACAACTGTACTTGGCGGCTTCCATAGTCGCCCTGTGCAATGCCATACATCAGTGAGGTTGTGCAACCGCACTCTGGATGGACTAGAAACTCTGAGTGTACATGCTGGTTTAGCTTCTCTTGTACGTCTTGTGATCTTATGCCTGCGTGAACATGACATTCGCCTGCCCAGATGAACATGTTTTTTCTGTTTGTCATCTTTGCTACATATGAACCCAAAAACATGTCAGGCAAAAATAAAATTTCTTTGTTTTCTGGAATTGATCTTACAACATTTACTGCATTTGACGAAGTACAACAATAATCAAGCTCTGCCTTTACATCTGCAGTTGTATTTACATATCCAACAGTTATTGCACCCGGATGCTGTGCTTTCCATTTTCGTAGCTCATCTGCTGTTATAGTATCAGAAAGTGAACATCCTGCTAACAGATCTGGAATGAGTATTTTTTTGTCAGGACATGTGATTGCTGCAGTCTCTGCCATAAAGTGAACTCCGCAAAACAGAATTGTTTTCTGATCTGTCTTTGCAGCTTGTCTTGATAACCCTAACGAGTCGCCAACATAATCGGCAACATCCTGTACTTCAGGAATCTGGTAGTTATGAGCTAAAACGAGAACATCTTTCTCTTTTTTAAGTCTCAAAATTTCTGTCTTTAAATTCATCTATACAAAATAAAATTGGTAGAAATATGCATTTAAATCATAAGGTGAGAGGCAGCTTTTACGATGTCTTTGCATATCTTGGCAATATTTGCCAGATTATGTTCCTACTCTGATGTCTTGCTTGCATATTGCTCTTAGACACTCTATTGCAGATAAGATTGCAAGCTTGCTTGTTTTTGGATTTGAGTCACTTGGGACATTTTCCACTTTGATTGAAAACTTGCCAAACTTTCCTTGCGCTATTATCTCATGAGTGTTTCTGTCTGTAGTTGGGTCTGCAACAATTCTTACCTTGGTCTTTTCACTACCAAAACCTGCCAAGCTTAAGAGCGCAGCGACATTGATGTTTGCAGGAAAGAGCCTTACTGCCTCTTGAGCAATGCCGTCATAAATTGTAGTTGGCTTTGTAATTTTATCAATGTCTATATCGGACGTTTCAAAAAACTTGGCCCCCTTTAGTGCTTTTGGATTTTTTGTTGTAACCAAAGTTACTGACTCTAGCTCGTCTTTTACAGCACGTATTCCATCAAGACCAAGTATTGCACCAGAAGGCAGATAGACTGATTTTTTAAAATCTTGGCAACCTTCTAGTATGACATCTAAAATTGATTCATCTAAAAGTGCACCAACACTCATGATCATCAAATCTTTTTTGTTTTGAAGTATGGTTAGAGCATTGTTACGTATTGCATCTTGCGATGCTGCCTCAACTATCATATCAAGCGGTGCAGCAGCAAGCAATCCGACATTTTCTGTTATTTCAGGTTTGTTTTTCAGATTATCTACTAATTTCTTTGATGCATCTTTTGAAAAATCAAAGACATGAGTTAGACTGGCGGGAATTTTTCCAGAATCTATAGCCAACGCAATCTCTGTTCCAATTGCACCACATCCTAAGAGTCCGATTCTTTTCAAGGCGATCAAAACTTTGTAGTACGCCCTTGTTAAAGCTATAACTTTAAACAAGTTTTGAACTATACGGGTTTTGTTTAGAAAATGAGTTCTGGTCTTATTGAAAAATTCCTCTTTAGGATAGCAAAGCAGTGGATAGCAGGTGACTCTATGCAACAGGCTCTAGAATCTGCACGCCTTGCAAACAAAAAGGGAATGGATGCCATCATAAACAGGCTTGGTGAGCACCTCACCACCAAAAACCAAGTTGAAAAGACGGTAAAAGAATACCTCATCCTTATCTCAAATTTGCGAAAATCAAAGGTGGAAGGAGGGGTGTCTATCAAACCAACACAAGTTGGTCTCTCAAGAAACAAAAAAGAATGTTTGAAAAACTATGAAATCATAATTGAAAGGGCTGCCTCGGTACAGTCATTTGTATGGATTGACATGGAGTCATCCGAACACACTGATGATACCATTGGAATCTATCTTGATTTATTTGATAAATATGAAAGACTTGGTATTGCAATCCAGGCAAACCTTAAGCGCTCTAGAGGAGACTTGATGAGGCTGATTGAAAAGGGAGCAAAGATACGTCTTGTCAAAGGAGCATATCGAGAAAAAAAAGAAATTGCATTTCAATCAAAAAAAGAAGTGGATGAAAGCTATCGAACCCTGATGGAAATGCTTTTTGTAAAAGGAAACGAGTTTGGTATAGCAACACACGACTCTGTTTTAATTGAAAATGCAATCAAACTTTCAAAGGCATATGAAAAAAAATTTGAGTTTCAAATGCTTAAAGGAATCCGTGATGAGCTAAAACCAAATCTTTTGAAGAAAGGATTTTCTGTTTCAGAATACATTCCATATGGAACAAACTGGCTTCCTTACTCTATTAGAAGACTCAAAGAAAGAAAACGCAACATCTTACTTTTGGGTAGCTCGTTTATTCACTCACATCGAGTCTGAGTCTGTTCTCGCATAAACTGTAGCAAGTAGTATTCTCCACCAGCTCCCTTGCCTGAGATTCCGGAATCTTTCCAGCCAACAAATGGCTGTGCACCAACGAACGCACCCGTAGTAGCACTTGCTACCCTGTTTGCATATGTGACTCCGGCCTCAATTTTGTTAAAAAATGTTTCAACCTGGTTTTTGTCTTGGCTAAATATTCCTGCAGTGAGCCCATAATCCGTCTTGTTTGCTAGTCTGATTGCCTCATCGAGACTATCAAACTCTAATACACAAACAAAAGGCAAAAACAATTCTTCTTTTACAAGCTCGTGCTCTTGTGGTAAACCAGTAACAATTGTGGGTTGTACATAGTAGCCATTTTTATATTCAGAATCTTTTAGAACCAAACCGCCATAAATTATTTTTCCATCTTTTTTGGCAATCTCTACTGCTTTCTCAAATTTTTTTACTGCAGAGTCATTGATTATTGGTCCCAGATAGACATCCTTTTGCCAAGGATATCCGATCTTTAGTGATTTTGTTTTTGCAACAAGCTTTTCTATAAACTGATCTGCAATTTTTTTTTGAACATACACTCTAGAACATGCACTACACTTTTGTCCGCCATATCCAAATGCAGCGCGCATGACTCCTTCTGCAGCCTTTTCAATATCAGCTGATTCTGTAACTATGGCAGGATTCTTTCCACCCATCTCAGAAATAAACGGGCGCGGATTTTTTTCACTAAATGTTCGAAATCCTGACATTCCAACTTGTTTGGATCCAGTAAATGCAATTCCATCGACAAGCGGACTTTCAAGTATTGCTTTTCCTACAACACTTCCAGAACCTGTGACAAAGTTTAGTGCAGCTGGTGGTAGCTTGTGATAAATCGCCTCTACAAACTTGTATGCTGAAAGTGGAGTGTCACTTGCTGGTTTTAGTACAGCAGTATTTCCAGTAAGAAGTGCACCACTAGTCATTCCTATTGCTATTGCAGAAGGAAAATTGAATGGAGATATGATGCCCCACACACCATATGGTTTTAGCACACTACGGGTCTTTTCATTTGGTTTGGCACTCTTTGTCTCTTTAGAATATCCTTCATTTACCTCAAGCTGATCTGAATAAAATCTTAGAAAATCAGTTGCCTCATCGACATCACCCATGGCTTCTAGTCTGTTTTTTCCGTTTTCAAAAGCCATTATTGCAGCAAGTGTGAATTTCTGGGAAGAAAAATCATCAGCTACCTCTCTGAAATTCTGGACTCTTTTTTGATATGATATAGTACTCCACTTGGGAAATGCATCCTTTGCTGATTCGATGGCACGTAAGGTGTCTTCATTTGTAGCCATTGGAAAATTAGCAATTACAATATTTCTGTCAGCTGGAGATCTTATCTGACACTGATTCTCAGAATAGATCTCTTTTCCGCCTATTATCATTGGGTATCTCTTACCAAAATCTTTTCGTACTGATTCTACCGCCTGATCGAATTTTTTGTGAAATTCATCTGTAGCATTGTTTGATACAGCTTTGACCCATGTTTTTTCGTTTTCAAACACACCTATACTTGTGGCTAACTCAATAAATTGATTATCTATTAGCTTGCGCGCAAATCATTTTCAAAAAATAAACATTTTATCTATGGATGCAAAGGGTGCTTATGCGAAACACTGTCTATCTTGATGCTCTTAAAAAACGAGAAGAGACTTTGTCTGTTCTAAAGGGACAAAGATTTGACCAGATAATCCAGGAAGCAAAAAACAACTGGATAGAGTATACTCCACAAAGACAAGATGCGGTAATTGCAGGAATAGACAGTAGCTATAACAGTACAAAATTTCAAGGACTGGAACTATGGGTTGTAACAGCAGTATCCATCAAGTCCGATGGCATGATGATATCAGAACTGCACAACCAAGGGCTTGGAACGCCAAACCCTGAACTTGCAACTCAGGCAAGCAAGATGGAAATTGATGCCTGTGCAGCCTCTGTAGACAAGGCTGACTTGGTTGCCATTGACGGCTCGCTATATTCTCAGTTTCTCACAAGACAGGCTTCTCTTATCGCCTTGCTTACTGCAGCCGTAAAAAAGAAGGGCAATGTTGTTTTTGTCTCAAAAACATCGATTACAAAAAACGAGTTTGGTAAATTTGGCTCTCTGGCAGGTGATATTTTTTATTATAATCACGCAGTACAAAAGCCTGGCTTTAGCAAGATCTTTGTAGACAAAGACCTTGGACCAGGCAAAGTAATTTCATCTGTATATGCAAGACTTCGAGACTCTACGCCTCTGATAAAAATTGAATTACTAGGTTCTGATCATGATGAATCTGAAATAAGATCACTTTTGGACAGACTATACAAAAACAGCGTGTCAGGTTATCCGTATGCACTAAAGCTTGCACACAACAACTGCAAGATATCTTATTCTGATCTGGCAAGACTTGTTAGTCTATATGGCCTTGGAAATGAAATTGGATCAAGGGAGGTACTTGAATGAACATTGGTGTAGTAATAGGAGAAGCAAAACCGACTGAAGTGACAGCTCAATCTATACGACCACTTTCTGTTGGTGAATATGTTATTGTAGATTCTCAAAACGGAAAACTTCTTGGGTTGGTTGAACGCTCTATTATTTCAAGCGATGCATTAACTGACATAAGAAACTTTGATGAAGCAATGGAAAGCAAAGAAGTCGCTGAGCTAAACTCTCGCGACAAAAACTATAAAGTAAAAATTGGAATTTTAGGATTTTTGGACAAATTGCAAAAAGGTCAGGCCATAGTTCCTGCAGTTCCACCACTTCCTGGAACATCGATACTTGAAGCTACACAACAAGACCTTGGTGTGATATTTGCACCCAAATCAAAAGAATGGATTAGGATTGGTTCTCTTTTAAGAAACTCGGAAATTGAGGCAAAAATCAACATAAACCGAATCGTCTCAAGACACATAGGCATACTTGCCATGACTGGCATGGGCAAAAGCAATCTTGTTTCCCTGATTGCAAAACAAGTTTCAACACTACAGGGAACTTTGATAATTTTTGATTACCACAACGATTACACAAATCTTAGTGTTCCAAAGATAAGCGTCACAGATGCCAAGATAAATCCAAGACTCTTGCAGGCAGACAAGCTTGCTGAGGTAGTTGAGCTTAGAGAAAACGCAGACAAGCAGCAAAGAGTCTTGCGAGAGTCTTTTACTGCATCTGTAAGAGAAGCAAAAGACTTTTGGACTGCGCTTGAAGAAAGTGTCTCTGCATTTGGTCACACAACAAAAGGATATGCAGACAGTGCAAGCAGGGTGCTTGATAAGATTGATGATGCAAAGCACAGGTTTTCTGATATCTTGGATCCGGACTGTGGTGATCCAGTTGATCTAATAAAAGAAGGAAGAGTAAATGTACTAAGTGTTGCAGAGCTAAGTGAAAGACAGGCAAATGTTGGACTGTCTTACTATCTGCAAGAATTGCTAAATGACAGAAAAGATTCTTACTGGGCAAAAAAGGGAAGAAAACTTTCAAGAAAGACTACAAAATTTTCATCGCCACTGTTTGTAATAATTGAAGAAGCTCACGTCTTTATTCCAAAAGGCGAACACACTGACACAAAGTACTGGGCGTCAAAAGTTGCAAGGGAAGGAAGAAAGTTTGGAATTGGTCTTGGCATAGTGTCACAAAGACCGCGAAACATTGATCCAAACGTCCTAAGCCAGATGGGTTCTCTTGCAATCATGAAAATAATTCAAGACGACGACCAGCAACAGATTGCCTCAGCAGCAGAGTCTCTAAGCAAGGACCTCCTCACACAACTTTCCTCACTAAACATTGGTGACGCAGTTTTAGTTGGACAGTGGGTGAATCTTCCATCAATTGTACATGTTGATGAAGTAAAAGGAAAAGTAATAGGCTCTGATCTGGATGCAGTAGCAGAGTGGTCCGAGTCTACAAAATACAAAGAGATCGCAGCAGAATCAACACAAAGTCTTATTCAAAAAGACTTGCTAATGGATTGATATGATATTTTCTCACATCTCTGATACACATTTAGGATTTGTACAATATTATTCAGAAGAAAGGGAACAAGACGTCTACAATGCTTTTGATCAAGCCATTGATCTTTCCATAAAAGATCATGTTGATTTTGTTATCTTCGCAGGAGACATATTTCATGTACCAAACCCAAGTGGAAAGGCAATCTTGGTTTTGGCAAATGCACTAAAGAGGCTAAAACAAAACAGCATAGACTCATTTTTCATACTTGGCGAGCATGATATCAGCAGAATACGTGCAACTCCAGTTCCTTTTGTGTATAATAATCTAGAGTTTTCAAAATACATTGGAAACGGCAAGCCATTTTATTACAAAGATGTGATGCTTGTTGGGTTTGACAAGCGAAGAAAAACCGAAGCTGACACCTTTGAAAGTGATTTTGCGCAAGCAGACTCTGAAGCAAAAAAGCACACAGGACACAAAATTCTTGTTTTACATCAGGGAATTTCTGAAATAAACAAGTTTGCTGGCGAGCTAAACTCTACTGAACTTCCAAAGAACTTTACTTATTATGCAATGGGACACCTGCATGATAGAGAACTCAAAAAATTTAGCAACCTTGGAGGCCCGCTTGCATATCCTGGATCAATTGAGCTTACCTCAAGTGAGGGAATAAAAGAGACACAAAAAGGGTTTTACCAAGTTGACATTTCATCATCCGAAGCAAAACCAACTTGGATAAAACTTGACACGCGTCCACAACTTGCAGTTAAGACCGAATTTAAAAATCTAAAAAACGAAGTAGATTTGCTATCAGAAAAACTAAAAACCTTTGCACGAAAACCAATAGTTGAAATAAAAATTTTTGGAGAAAACATAGAGACTGATCTTGTGCAATCACAAATTGCAAGACTCTATCCTCTTGCATTACGATGCTTTTGGAAATCAATCCAGACTGAAGAAAACAATGGTTTGACATTTGTGGACAGGCCGGCAAAAATAGACGATGAAATGTTCAAACTAGCAAAAGATATTTTGAATTCAGAATCATGGGCAAACTTTGCAATAAGAGATCTTTTGCCGCTTCTTTCTGCAAACCAAATTGATGAAGCAAATCATCTTGTGATTGAAAACTATAATCGCTTCAAAAAGGAGAAAAAAAATGCTAACTGAAATAGAACTAGGAAATTTCCTTTCACATTCTAATACGAAACTACCATTTGACAAAGGAGTTACCGTATTTGTGGGACACAACGGTGCAGGAAAGTCAAGTGTAATTGATGGCATAACCTTTGCACTCTTTGGACAGCATACAAGAAACTCAAACAAGAACCTGATTCGCCGTGGCTCAAATCAGGGATATGCCAAAGTTGACTTTACTATCTCAGGAAGAGCGTTTGAGGCAGTACGAAAAATCGATTCCAAGGGAACTCTTGCAGCACAGTTTTTTGAGAAAAAAGATGGCGCTCTAGTGCCACTTGCAGCAGGTGAAAGAAAACAGTTTGGAGAATCGATGACAAAAGAGATAGAATCGTTGATTGGAATGGATTTTGACAAGCTCAAAGTTGCATCAATTGTACGACAAGGCGAACTCAATTCCATCATTGATGCTGACCCAAGAAAATTCAAAGAACTTGTCAATGCAATAATTGGAATAGACAAGCTTGACACCGCGTTTGGATCGATGAAAGATATAATAGAAAACTTTCGTGACTCGATAAGAAAAGAACTGGAATATGATGATACTGACATTGAAAATCTAAGAACAAAGCTTGATCTTGTTGCAAAAGAAATCAAAGATGCCCAACCACAAAAAGAAGAATTGGTTACAAAAAAACAAAAACAAGAACGCGAGCTAACCTTACTTCAGGAGAAAATTGATGCAGAATCGCCAAAAGAATCCAAGATAAAAGAACTTGATACGAGAAAGTCTGAGCTTGTCAAATATGTCAAAACTGCAATCACATCACTTCAAAAAGAGATCTTAGAAAAACAAAGAAAGCTTTCAGACTGTGAGGGGTGTTTTGATTATGTATCCACTAAAAAAGAAATTGAAACACAAATGAGAACAATTGACACTGAATTAGAGTCAACAAGTGATGAGATCAGAAAGTTATCAGAAAAGGTTGGCAAGCTTGGAGGACAAGAAGAACTTGCGACAAAATTAAAGCTAAAAGACGGCAAGTGCCCAGTCTGTGATTCTGTCGTGGATGGTCTTAATCCTTTATTTCAAGAGGATCACATTAGAGACGAGATTGCAAAGATGAGAGAAAAGATTGCCTCTCTCACAAAAGCAGAAAAAGAAGCAGTTTTGGGAAAGCGTGACCTGGAACTACAGTACCAAAGGGCGATAAAGGCAGAAAACACCCTCAAAGCACATGCCATTTCAAATCCAAAAGACCTGATGCATCTAAAAGAGGAAATCACCCAACTGAAAACCAGCGTTGAAAAAATCCCAGTAAATGTTGATTCTTCAGGAAATCTAGTGCATCTTGCTATAGATTCGCATTCTCAAACTCTTTTAGAAACGATTTCTTCATTACAGGAAGAAACAAAAGGATTTGATCTCAACGAGTTCAAAAACCTAAAAGTTTCTTTTGAACAATCTAGAAAATCTCTTAGTATTATAGATCAGCAACTTGGCGCAATCACACAAAAGATTCTTGATGCAAAGCAACAACAAGAAAAAACATCAAAGATTTTGGGCGAGCTTGTTTTTGTAAAACAATATGTTTCAGAGTTAGATGAAATACGCAGCCAAATTTTCAATAGAGATGGGCCTGTTGCAACAAGCTTACGTTCATGGGCTTTGAATCTGATTTCACAAAAAGCATCAGAATATCTTGCGGCATTTAACGTAAAAATTCAACGAGTCTCACTTCAAGAAAAAGCAAGAGATGTTAGGATTTCTTGCTATTCTGGAAATACAGTATTGGATCTAGAGTCACTTAGTGGTGGAGAAAAAGTCAGCGTGGCACTTGCGCTGCGACTTGGCATGGCACACATCCTTGGTGCATCGAATCTGAATTTCATCATCTTGGATGAGCCAACAATACACCTTGATGAAGAACGCAGAAAATCACTTGTCAATGTTTTGTCTCAAGCTTTTGAAGCAAATCTTGGCTCGATATCACAGTTTATTATAATAACTCATGATTCAGAAATATTTGAGAACTCTAATGTGGACATGATATACAATTTCGAGTCCACCGCAGAGGGCACAAAGGTAACTCCACTCTAGCCGCCAGTAAGCTTGGCAAATCTCTCATTTTTACTCAATTTTTCCATAAAGTGCAGGTTTGATAAGGCAACAACTGCTGATTCCCTTACTGGCTCACTTGAATCTGAAAGTGCATTTTGCAAAGTCTCTTTTGCATCTTGGCTTCCTATCACACCAAGAGCAATTGCAGCTTCATGTCTTACAAAGAAGCTAGGATCATTTTTTACCGCATCCTCAAGTGGTTTTACTCCACTTCTATAACACATCTGTCCAAGTGAAAAGGCAGCTTCATGTCTTACAAGCTCGTTTGAATCATTTTTTAGAACCTTGGCAACATATGAAACCATTTCTTCGCCACCAAAGTCTACAAGAATGCATACTGCCCTTGTTCTTATGACATAGTCTTTATGATCCAAAAGTTGGACAAAGTATTCCTTGTCCTTTTTTTCATATCTTTCTTCCATCACTGATAACAATTCTATTCGTGAATTGGGAATAACTTCCATGCACACAATTTTATAAGCGAATATTTATTCATTGATAAAGATGACCCGCTGTAGATACTGGCGCCTGTCAATAGAGGAGATCAAAAAGGTAACATATGATCCAAAAAAGGTGCTTGTCTGGGAAATCAAATGCGCAAAAGACGACAGTGGAGCGCACTTTGCAATATTTAGTTATAGAAACGGTACACCGTGGGACTACAAGGAAATTAAGGGAATTGTGTTTTATTATAACATGATTTTACGCGATGAAGTTAACAAAATAATAGAGTTTCTAAAAGGCAAGTTTGGTGGAGACCCAAAAGAAAAAGGAGAACGTGTTTTCTTGGTAGGTTCTCGTGAGATTTACTCCTCAAACGATATTGCCGATCTTGCAACTGAGATTGAAAACAAGTTTGAGACAAGTGTTGAGATTTCAGTTGAACTTGAAAACTTTACGCCTCAAGAACAGGAACAAAGCAATTTTCCTTCAAGCAAACTCTTGCCAATTCCGGGCAAGTAGATAAATATGGATTTGGCCAATTTTTAGATCTCAGATGGATGAACTAAAACAAATTGGCACACATTTTGAGGAACTAAGAAAGCGACTAATTAGAATCGTTTTAACCGTTGTAATAATTTCTGTCTTCATTCTTTCATTTCATCTAAATGCATTTGACTACAACGGAATAACACTTTACTATCCAACTCCTGATCCGCTTGACAACATTGCAGCTCAAGTCACTGTAGCAATGAAAAATCAAATGGTTCCAGAATCTGTGCAGCTAATTCAGACTGCGCCAGGTCAAGCTTTTTTTGCCCAGTTTTATGTCGCAGGACTGCTTAGTCTTGTTTTTGGAATGCCTGTAATAGTAAAAGAACTGGCTGGCTTTGTATCGCCTGCTTTGGGTAAAAAAGAAACCAAAATTATCAGAAACATAACCATTCCTGCAGTGGGCCTTTTCATAGCGGGATCTCTCTTTTCGTATTTTTTTGTGACACCTTACATTTTGGAATTTCTTTACAAATATGGTGAATCAAGCGGTCTTGTTACATTTCTTAATGTAGTTGATTTTATCACATTCGTACTTCAATTTCTCCTAGCATTTGGAATATCGTTTCAGTTGCCATTGGTAATGTATGCAGTATCTGCATCTGGAATGACTGATGCAAAATTCTGGAGAAAAAACATTCGCTATGCCATAATAGTAATTGTGATCTTTGGAGCTGTTATCACTCCTGACGGAAGCGGAATTACAATGTGGTTTGTTGCGGGCCCAATGATGGCACTGTATCTTGTAGGGATGATTTTTGTCGAACGCCAAAGCAAACAGATTGCAACACTTAAATCTTAATCTGACAAAATCAAAGTATGCCAGGAATAGGATTGCCAGAAATATTAATTGTTCTAGTAGTTATAGGCGTTCTTATATTCGGTGCAAAAAAGATTCCTGAACTTGCACGCACTTTTGGTAAAGCCAAAGGTGAATTTGAAAAAGGAAAAATTGAGGCAGACAAGGAACTCAAAGAATTCAAAGAAAAACAAGATCCGAAATAAAACAACGCTTTTTTACCCATACACAACAAACTAGCTTGTGATTAGGAGATCTGAAATTCAAGAAATTGTCAATGGATATTCTGATCTTACTGTAGGTGCACTTGGAAGTCACTCTGCACTTGAAATAATGGATGGCGCAAAAGACGAAAACCTTCAAACTGTAGTTGTATGTCAAAAGGGAAGGGAAACTCCTTACAAAAGATTCTCAAGAATTGCTGATGAAATTATAATTGTAAACAAATTCAAAGACATGCTTTCTGCAAAAATTCAGAACAGGTTGCGCTTGTCAAACACAATAATTGTACCACACCGTGCACTTACTGCCTATCTTGGCTACAAAGGAATAGAAAACAACTTCAAAGTTCCAATATTTGGAAACCGCGCACTCTTTCAGGCAGAAGAACGCTCACACAGAAAAAACCAGTACTATCTTTTAGAAAAGGCAAGGATAAAGCACCCAAAATTATTCAAATCTCCAAAAGACATCGACAGACCAGCAATAGTAAAGGTGCAAGAAAAATCCCGCAAGCTTGAAAGGGCGTTTTTTAACGTCTCGTCATACTCTGACTATAAAGAAAAGACTGAAACCAAGATAAAACATGGCCTGATATCAAAAGAAGATCTCAAGATTGCAAGCATCGAGGAATTGGTGATAGGAACTTACTTTAATTTCAACTACTTTTCTACTCCAATTTCAGAAGAAGTAGACTTTCTTGGAATAGAAAGAAGACTGCAAACAAACCTGCATGACTTTAATGCACTCCCTGCAAGGCAACAACTTGAAATCGATGTGTCCATACAAAACATCGAAGTAGGCCACACACCTGCAAGCATACGAGAATCGTTATTAGACAAAGTCATATCAGCTGGTGACAAGTTTGTTCGTGCGGTAAAGAAAGAGTATTCTCCTGGAATAATAGGACCATTTTCCTTGCAGAGTGTGATAACACGCGACCTGGAAATCATCGTATATGATGTTTCATTGCGAGTTCCTGGAAATCCAATTCTTGCAACAACGAGTCCTTATACAAAATACAAATACGGAAGTATATTTGGTGTTGGAAGAAGAATTGCGATGGAGCTTAGAAAAGCTCAGCAGGAAGGAAGACTGGCAGAAATAGTAACCTAAGCTTCCATCTTTTCTTTTAACAAACTCTTTCTTACAAGAATTGGAACATTATAAAATGATGCAAGTGCAACTGCATCAGATGCTCGATAGTTTCGCATGACAAGCTCAGTCTTTCCAGTAAAATACAGGTTTGCCCGCAATACGCTGCCACTTTCATATACTTTGATCTTTACCATGAGCAGTTCATTTAGTTCGGCAATCTCTTCAATCATGTTGTATATGGTTGGAATAGAATCCCTGTGGCCATCGATGAAGTTTGTGATATGTCTTGCTACCTCTCCAGAAAAGGCTCTCATGTGGAACTCTTTTCCGTCGTCTGACCTTAGAATCAGAAGGCCCTCTACGCCGTAGGGATCAACAAAGCCTACATACGTTATCTTGGCATCCTCATAATCCGAGTCTTGAATTTCGTTGATCTTCACGTTTGATTGTCTGAGCCATTCATTGCAGATAAAGCCTTTGGCAAATACAGATACAATTTAATGTCACAAAAATTGAGTTTGGCATAATGGAAAAGCAGGTGACAATGCAACGGTCCTATCGTGCAATGATTATTGTGGGATTTTTATCAATTGGAATATCCTTTTTGATCTATACAAAGTATGATTATGCCGCAGTAACACAAGAAATGATTCCATTTCTTGAAAGAATCGCAGTAGGAATGTATGTTGTACTCTTTATGTCATTTGGAGCAATTGCATATGGATTGTATAAATTCTATAAGGTAAAAATTACACAAGGTGGTGATTCTATTTCTTCAATAATTGCAAATGCAATTAACAATAAAAGATCAAAACAAGTCTTTATTGCAAGTGCGATAGGTTATGGAATATTTTTTTCACTGACATCTGGAATACTTGTATATCAACCCGAAGTAATATTTTCACAACACTACGGGGCCATAGTTCCATCAGTGCACATCACTCCTTGCTGTGGTCCTGCAGGCTACATGCCATCAATAGTTGGATACTTTACAGAACATGTAGGCTTTAAGATAATCCCGATTAATTTTGTATTGCAGGTTACAGTCTCCTTTCTAGTAGGTCTTAACTTTGCACTTGCCTCAAGAGCATTCTTGATGTGCAAAAAAGCAGGAGGAATGGGTGGGTTTGGTGCAGTAACTGGCCTTTTCATAGCATGTCCTACATGTGCTGGAACGTTGTTGAGTATTCTTGTAGGAGCTGGCGCGATAGGTGTCTTTACAGTAGCACTGACACAACTTCAAACAGTTTTCATTGCAGCATCGATTCCTGTATTACTTGTAACTCCTGTAATAATGGCAAGAAACATCAGAAAATTTACTCTTGGAAGCTGTGCTGTAGACACTAAACCGTGACTGATTTTTTTACTTCAGGCATCTTCCAATCTCCGATGTTGTAACCATCGCGCCTGAGAAATTTCAGAGTAAGCTTGTAGACAAGCTCGTCATGGTCAACAGTTTCTAGAATTTCTTTCCATGATACCTTACCATCAAGTTCAATTTTTTTTGAAAGCTGACCTGCAATCACTTCTGCAATCTGCTTGCACTGGTCAAAAGTCTTGCCGTTTTTGTAAGCCCTTGTCCTGGTATCACAGCTATCCATATTAAAAATTGGATGTAGTTCAATAAAAAGTTCGTTAAATTAGAGCCGGAAACGCAAGAAACGCTGCATACCAATGTACGTCATGCTTTAGGGTTATTACCCAGCGTTTCCGGCAACATACAGTACGTGATTTAGATATTTAACAAAGCGTGTGATTTTCAATCTTGATAATTAAACATCGATCATGGTTTTGGCAAAACGCATTTGATTAGTACATAATCTATGATTCCTTTTTGTGACGCATCTTTCATTTTTAGTAATGACTTGTAGAGAATATTTTCAAGATATGACGGATATTCTTTCAAAATTTTGCGTCTCAATACATCTCTATTTTGGATGTAATAGTCAGTTAATGGTTCGTACACATTTTTTCCTATCTTTTGAAGTTCGCTAATGTGAAAACCTCCTCTTCTTATTTCGGATTTGATATTATCCAACGTATAATGTTCTGATGACCACGTAAAAGAAAGGATTCCTAGTTTCATAAATGACGCAAAAGATTCCTCTGTGGTAACGGGAATTGCCATAACTAGGATTCCATCTTTGTTTAAGACTCGTCTTGATTCTCTGATAAAACTAGTCAATGGTTTGAAATGCTGTGCGGATTCTAGCGCAATTACTCTGTCAGCGCAATTGTTTGCAAGTGGTAAGGTTGTTGAAGTAGAATTTACAAATGATACGCTATTGTTTATAGACGGTGTCTTTAGCTGGCCAAAATTAATATTCACACATGCAATGTGCAACGAATCATACATTGATCTCCAATGCATTGCTGGTTCAGAAAAACCACTGCCTACGTCTATTACAGTTTTTGCAGAATCTAGTTCAGCTAGGTTCCCAACTACTGTGCAGAGTTTATGCTGAGCTTCGATAGGATCCTTTGTGTTTTGATCCCAAAATCCAAAGTTGAGCATGTTGCCACCAGTTGCAAGCTGCATGACAGGAGACAGTGAATTGTAGAGATTGACCACATCATGCTCGTTGCGTCTAAACGTCCACAAAAGAACTTGAATTGGATTAATTGAGACCAATGTTATTTCTAAACCGACTGTCGATATATACTAGTCAGATAGTTTTCATTTCTTGCTTATCTTCTTAACAAGTTCAAGTATTCCAGTATAATCCAACTCGCCAAAGCCGTTTTCAATGGCATCTTGATACAACTTGTTTGCAAGTGTTGTCATTGGTAAAGACAAATTGAATTTTTCTGCAGCCTGGTTTATTGTGTCAAGATCTTTTTTCATCATCTTAAGAGTAAAGGTTGGTTTGAAATCTCCTTTTATCATCTTGGGACCTTTGTTTACACTCATCCCCGTCTTGAAATATGTAGAGTTTAAAATTTCTAAGAAAATTTCCGGTTCAAGACCTGCTCCTCTAACCAAGGTAATGCTTTCCGACAAAGACAATGCAAGCATGGAAATCTGCAAGTTCATTGCTAGTTTCATTGCATGACCTGAACCATTTTCGCCTAGGTAAAACGTCTTGCTTCCAATAGTATCAAAGATTTTTTTATGATTTTCATAAACTGTTTTGTTTCCACCAACCATCACAACAAGCTCCCCCTTTTCTGCTTGAGTTGGACCGCCCATGACTGGTATGTCAAGCATGGGAATTCCTTTTTCTGCATATTTTTTTGCTATCTCTCTTGATGATACTGGATTTATTGTACTCATGTCTGCCACTACAAGTCCATCATGTTTGCCGTCTACGATTCCATCTTTCCCAAAAGAAAGAGCTTCTACGGCTTGGGCATCTTTGACTATGGTTATTACAAAATCCGAAGACTTGGCAACATCTTTTGGAGAATCCGCTACTGATGCTCCAAGAGTTTTTAGCTGGTCTGCTTTTTCTCTAGTTCTGTTGTAAACAGTCAGCTGGTAGCCTGATTTTAAAAGTCTGGTTGCTACAGCTCTTCCAAGCATCCCCGTTCCAATAATTCCTATCTTATCCAACGAATGCATTTTCTTTTGATTAGCTTTGTATTCTTTCCTATTGCAGTATTGCTTTACATACTCATAAATCTGAAACTTTCTTATATGATAAAAAATGAATCTGTGACATGCCATTGGCAAATGATATCATAATAAGATTAAACGAAATCACAACATCGGTTTCTAGTAAAAAGAAACTCTCACAAGATGATGAGAATATGATCAAAAACATCTTCAATAGTATAGTTGAAGGTGGTGGAAGATACGATGTATATGAGATAGAATCTTGGTTTGCACTAGAAGGTTCATGGAAAGATAAATCAGTTGTAGATCGTATAATGAACATAGCGCATTATCAACAAACAAAATACGAAGAAAAAAACAAACTAAAGTTTGTCTCTGATGACTGTAGTTGTGGTAATTAGAAAAAAATTACAAAATTTCTGTTAAATGCTACACTTTTATTGCCTCGATATGCGATCTGTCATATTGCTAAATTGTAATTTTAAAATAACATGGTCAAGCAGAATCGGTTATGAAAATACAAACAAAGCAAAGATCCCTTCAGGCGCTGGCGTGTATGAAATTCAAGGGCGCAAAACTACAGACGGTGGATATACGAGAAGATTTGTTGGCATAACTGATAATTTGCAGCAAATTTACGCAAAACATTTGTCAGATAATGAAGCAAATGAAAAACTAAGGGCGTTTCTAAAAGAAAAAAAGGCATTCTTTAGATACGTGACAAGCGATGGGGAAAGCACAAGAAAAGATTTGGAAAAAGGTCTTTACTTCAAATACAAACACAGCTTTAACACAACTGATACTCCTCCATCTGGCTCGGGAAAATACGACAAAATTAGAATAATGGAAACTAACGCATAATTGGATCTAGTCTGTTATGTAACATGGTTACGTCAGGCTTAATATGATTTTTAACGATAACAATGTCAGACATGAACGCCAGCTGCTGTTGCTCTCAGAACTCATAACCAAGACATATGTGCGTCCCCTGACAATTGACCAAAGATGGCGTTCCTGTCATTTTATATCATGTAAAATTATACATTAAAACCTATATTCTACTACAAAACGTCATTTTGTATGACTGAGATAAAGTCATCTATTCAGATTAATTCTCCAGTAGACAAGGTCTGGAATGTTGTGTCTGATCTTGACAGAGAATCAAAATTTTGGAACAATATTACAAAAGTCAGAACCATATCAACAGAAAATAATGTTGTAAAACGTGAGATTACATTAGGCAAAGTGGACAGATGCTTACAGACTGTGACACTTTATCCACAAGAAAAAATTCTTGTAGAATTTACCAAGGGAATGATTGGTGGAACAAAAACAACTACACTGACACCAAGTGCTGGTGGTACTCACTTGGAAATACTATGGGATGTCAAATTCAAAGGAATGGCAGGATTCATGTCAGGAAAACTAAACAGTGATTTTCAAGATCAGACGGAACAAGCTCTTCTTGCAATAAAACAAGCAGCTGAAGGCAGTACACCACAATCACAATTTAAGATGGAAACAAGAACCCACTGGGCCGACAAGTTCGATTCTGCCAAGTAAATCTGTAATTTACCACATGCCCCCGCCACCACCTGGGTTGTCAAAGTTTTTCTGAGACGGGCGGGCGTGAGCTTTTTTCATATGCCTTTCTAATCGTACAGGATCATTTAGTTCCATGCCGCATTCTTTACATTTTGTTTCAACGGATTTTTTCTTGAAAAAGCCCATGATATCATCAGGATTATACTGATATTAAAATTGAATTGTTTGGTCTATCGCAGATCTTCTTTTTTTATTCCACTAGTTTCAATTTCATATCTTAGCGGTGCTGGCAATTCATGGTATGCCTTGTCTACTAGAATCTTGATTTGATCATCTGGAACATTGACTTTTCTTAACAGAGTTCCACGCTGGTGCGCAAAAGCATTTTTCCAAAATCCTGACCCATCAAATGTTCCTATCTTTGGCAAATAGCTGGATGGTCTACCCATGTTCTGCTCTCTCTTTTGCTAATTTGTATTCCTTTGCTCTTTGTTCCATCCTTGTCTTTCCTTCTGCAAACTTTCTCCTGTCTTCATCGGTTTCAAGTACTAGTTCTGGCACTGGGGTTGGCTTGCCATCTTTGTCAAGTGCTACTGCGGTAACATAGGCCGTACCTGTAAGAGTTCGAGTGTTTTTTGCAATGTCTTCTGCTTCTACTTTGATCTCAATTTCCATCGATGATTTACTGACATAATTTAGTCTGGCACTTACAATCAACGCATTTCCTACATAGACTGGTTTTAGAAAGTTGACTCTGTCAATGCTTGCAGTAACTATGTTTGTCTGGGCATGTCTTTGTGCAACAAGACCTGCTGCAAGATCAATTTGTTTTAGGATCTCGCCTCCAAAGACATTACCAGCTGGGTTTGCGTCAGATGGAAACATGCGTACTATCATCTCTGCTTTTGATTCGTTTGGACTCTTCGCATTCAAAGAATTTCAGATTAGACTGGTTTCTCCCTTTTTATTTAGCTTCTTTTACTTGGTACTCTTCAAGGAAATCCCACGGTTCACCAGTTTCATTTTGTTTTAGCCACTCTGCCATTTTTTGAATCACCTCTTTTTTTGTAAACTTGCCCTCTTTTGTAACAAAGTATTCTTTTTTTGATTCCCTGAATTTTTTGTAATCCATGCCTTTCATAATTATTTATAGAAAAACTAGTAGAAATCTTCTTGCCCTTCAATCAACCTTGTCTGTCTTTATACCACTGGAATCTATCTTCTTGTTTAGATCCAAGATTTTGTTTAAAATTTCTTCATGGCGTGAATCAATACCTTCGATCCTTTTTAAGATGATATCATGGTTTTCATCCAATTCTTTTATTCGATTTAAAGCGAGATCCTGGATTTCTGCAGTTTTCT
>CAYSWR010000021.1:22355-23900 GCA_964434855.1 uncultured Nitrosopumilaceae archaeon
TCATCCAATTCTTTTATTCGATTTAAAGCGAGATCCTGGATTTCTGCAGTTTTCTTTTGACGGTTATAAATCCACCAACTTACTACCCCACCTATTACTGCTCCAGCCGCTATTCCCAAGTATGTACTTGATGCATTTGTCATATCCTGACAACCTTTGGTAATCTCAGGAATACAACCCCATGAGAAAAACAAGTTAGGAAACCACATAGTTTTATGTTTTATTTGTTTTATAACATGTTTTCGGTTTAATTTGAATAATCTGAAATAACAAAGGAGTTCTTTTTTATATTATGCATTTTATAATCTGAAGCATGCCAGAGCTTGATGACCTAACCAAGGCAAAAATAGTTCAAATGATTCTAGACAAGAAAACAGAAACTGCTCTTGAAAAGCTAAGCGAATTTTATCATGTTGAAAGTCCCAAAATAGTAGTTGGAACAATCAAAGGAAAAAGAAGAACTGTGTATGCGGTTTATGTAACATCACAAAAAAAGATTTACGCTTTAAATTCTGATGTTTTTTACAACCCATTCATAGTCTTGCATGAATATTATCATCACATACGATCAAAACTTGGAGTGCACCGAGGTTCCGAAAGACGTGCCAACATGTATGCAAAAGATTTTGTTGATTCGTATGTTAGGATAGCAAGGTAACTATTGAACAAGAGAAGAAATTGAATATAAAATATTCAATGCTCATCACTAAAATGGCGAGCTTGTTTGTCTACTCGATCTTGTGGAGAACGACGTTCATCATGATGTGCTTCCTTGTGTGATCTTTCTTTCATTTTTTCCTCAATGTTCTTTTCTTGCATGGTGACGGCGGTCCTTTTCATGAATGAATTCTTTGTTGCAATCTGTACATTTTACTATCTGATGATGATGAACATCCCTTGCATGACGTATTAATTCATCATAAGTAGCAAACCCCTCATTGCATTGTTCACATTTGTTTTTCTTTCTATGGAAAAAATCCATTTACACATGATGTTGAATTATCATCTCTTAAGTATTGCTTAAAGATCTTTCCGACAATTGCTACCAGATAATAACGTAGATTATGATTTGTTGGAAATTATCTTATGATGCATGGAAATTTATTCTTCTTTGTTAGGAATTAAACATGCACAAAGACAGGGGAATTTGTAAAGGAGTTTGTAAAGAGTACAAGGTTAGAAAACCAAGAGACGGAACTAGCCGCTATTTGTCAGGCCAAGTACGATGTCAGATATGTGGCGTTTTTATTTCAAGGCAAGGATGTCATGACAGAGAGGAAAACCCTGCAACTGATGACACTGTAGATCTGTACTGTAATTGTTGTAACTGCATGGTAAGATCAAAACCAAGAAACAAACCGGGAATGAAAATTAAAAAAACTACACAAGAAGAATACGAGGGATTGAAAAAGAGATTAGATACATAACTAGAATAATTGAAGATAAGAGGTAGAACTAAAAGTAGAAAGGCATTAGAGTTGGTGACCAAAATTGAGTTACTATAGACGAAAACGCTGTGAGGATTGTAACAGAATTAATTGCACC
>CAYSWR010000022.1:0-23421 GCA_964434855.1 uncultured Nitrosopumilaceae archaeon
TTTGTAATAAGTTGACTTATCTTGGAGTTTTTACTGTCATCTTTTCTTAGAAGGTAGTATAGCTCCTCAGTTGCCGCATGATAATCTACACCAATGGTTTGAGCAAGATATAGTGCCAGATAGCTTAAAAGTAATTTTCTAAGTATTATTTGATGTGACGATGCGATAAGATCTGAAGTTAATTCATCTAAGACATTAGAAAAATAAGCTTCAAGATAGCTATCCTTTGATTCTCTTTCTCTTAATGCAAAAGATCCACCAAGATGCCTATCATTCATATGGATTTTTTCTACTACATCAATAAATTCCCTATTAAGAATCGACTCACTAGTGAGAACTTCAGAGAGTAAATCAGCAGCATTTTGTTCTGAACTTTCAAGTTTTTCTTTCAATCTGAAAATCATATGACATGCAACACAACCGCCATGAAGCTCAACTTTATGATCTTTGATATTATCTAATTCATTTCTAATGAAATTAGCGGATTTGTCATGTTTCATCATAGATCATATCTCCTTATACATAATTAAGAATACTCCAAAGATTAAATATCCTATACAGTATCCAAGCTTGTGACAGGACAAAAAATAGACGGCATTACAGTTGCTAATGCAGTCAAAGACAGAGTGAGAAAAGCGGTACAAGAACTGAAATCAGAAGGCATTACACCGTGTCTTGCCACCATTCTTGTTGGTGAGAATCTAGCATCTGCTACATATGTCAAAAACAAGCAAAGGGCATGTGCTGATGTCGGCATTATAACAAAGGATCACAGACTTCCAGAGTCATTTTCACAACAAGAAATGAATTCACTTGTTGATTTATTAAATAAAGATGATTCAGTTCATGGAATTCTAATTCAATTACCCTTACCAAAACAACTAGACGAGTTTTCAACAGTATCAAGAATTTCTCCGATAAAAGATGTCGATGGTTTAACTCCATATAGCGTCGGTCTCTTGTCATCGGGAAAGGCCATCCTTAAACCATGCACACCATCAGGAATAATGGAAATGTTTGATTATTACAAGATAGATTTGGCAGGAAAACATGCAGTGATAATTAACCGAAGCAATCTAGTTGGTAAGCCGTTATACCACCTTTTACTTGAAAAAAATGCGACCGTTACTACATGTCATTCTAAGACAAAAAATCTCAAAGAACACTGTCAAAATGCAGACGTTTTGATTACGGCCATAGGGGATAGAACCAAGTTCGTTCTTACTGCAGACATGATAAAAGAGGACGCAGTTGTTATCGATGTTGGCATAAGTAGACAGAATGGAAAGATTGTTGGGGATACAGATTATGAAGAGATAGTAAAAAAAGCATCGTTTGCTACGCCGGTACCAGGTGGAGTTGGTCCTATGACAGTTGCAATGCTTTTAAAAAATACAGTCACTGCAGCTTCAATTAGTAAAGGCTTTGTCTCAGGTTGAAAAAGCAAGGTTGCGAAAGCAACTTTTGGATGCAAGAGATTCTTTATCACTAGACTTTATCAACATAACAAGCAAACAGATACAGGATAATCTAAGAAAAATAGAATTTTTTAGAAATGCAAAAAGTATAGGAGCACATTATTCTATAGGAAGTGAAGTAAAGACACGGGACATATTACAAGAAATATTAAAATCTGGAAAAGAAGTATCACTACCAAAAGTTGTTAAAAAAGATCTTGTATTCAAAAAAATAAACAGTCTTTTGGATCTTGAACAGGGAAACTTTTCTGTCATGGAACCGAAAGATTATTGTGAGGACGTAAAAAAAATCGAGGTCATCATAGTTCCTGCAATAGCACTTACAAGAGATGGTCACAGACTTGGCTATGGTTTTGGATATTATGATAGATATCTTTCAGGTAAAAAATCAAAGACGATTGCTTTGAGTTATTCAAAACAGATTATCAGATCATTTCCATACGCAGACCATGATATTAGAATTGATTGCATAGTTACAGAAGACGGAATTATTATGTCAAAGGGCAAGTAAGCCCTTTTTACCAATGTCTTTTCTAAAGTATTTGTTTTGCCAAGAAATTTTTTCAATTCTAGAATAGGCGTTAGAGATTGCAGAATCCAGTGTATCACCTAAAGCTGTAACGCCAAGAACCCTCCCCCCATTTGTGAGTATTTTGTCATTCTCACGTTTTGTTCCTGCGTGAAAAACAAACGAGTTTTTATCTCGTAAATCAAGACCGAAAATTTCTTCATTTTTTGGATATGATTCTGGATATCCTTTTGATGCAAGGACAACACAGACAGCACTTTGTTTCTTCCATGATATCGGAGGTAGGTTTAGGAGAGTGCCATCTATACTTGCATTAATGTAATCATACAAATCAGAGTCCATACGCATCATAATTGGCTGGCATTCTGGATCACCCATTCTTGCATTAAATTCCAAAACATATGGTTTTCCATCTTTTAGCATTATTCCAGCATACAAAAATCCCTTGAATTGATTACCTTCTTTTTTCATAGAATCAACTGTTTTATCAATCACATCTTTCTGAATTATTTCTTCTTGATAGTAGCTAATTACAGGAGTTGGCGAATACGCACCCATTCCACCTGTGTTTGGTCCTTTATCGTCGTCGTAGATTCTCTTATGATCTTGGCTTGTAGCCATAGGAATTGCCGTGTTTCCATCTGAAAGTGCAATGTACGATGCCTCTACTCCATCGATTCGTTCTTCTAAAATTATTTTAGATCCTGCAATACCAAAGCTATTTTTAATTAACATTTCATCTATTGCATTGGTTGCTTCTGAGGTATTGTTACAGACGATGACACCTTTTCCTGCTGCAAGGCCGTCTGCTTTTACTACAAGTGAATAATCAATTGATTTTGCATATTCTTTAGCTTCTTTTGCATCATCAAAGATTTCAAATTGTGCTGTAAGAATGCCATTTCTTTTCATAAAGTTTTTTGCCCAAACTTTACTTGATTCAAGCTGTGCGGCGGCTTTTGTTGGCCCAAATATTCTCAGCCCTTTTTGTGTAAACGTATCAACTATGCCTAAAGATAAAGGAACTTCTGGACCTACTACAGTCAAACAATTTTTTTCAGAGGCAAATTTTGCAAGACCATCAGTGTCTTCAACTGCTATTTCTACATTATTGATGGTACCACCGTTACCTGGTGCAAAATATACTTTAACAATTTTTTTGCTTTGAGAGAGCTTCCAACCAAGAGCGTGTTCCCTTCCGCCAGAACCAACAACTAAAACATCAGTCAATAGTTAGTATTTTCATATCAAGTATATAATCCAAGATTGGTTTTAGAAATGTTGATTAACGCTGCATTATAATCATGACAGATGAGCCAAATAGATAAACAAAAACAAGTCTATCTTTTTGTTCATGGCAGAATGGATCTTGAACCTGTTGCAATAAACGCACTAGTATCAAATGGTTTTTCAAAAGATAAGATCACGTCTGCACAACCAGATAAAGTTGGAGACATAGGAGATTACATGGCTATGCTTTGGATGCCACCAAATCCGGATCATATCAAGATTCAGAAGATAACAAAAGTAGAACAAGTAATCCCTGAAGGAGTGATTGGATTATGGAAGGGAGTCTCAAAAGAAGACATATTACAAATAAAACTGAAATAAATTCAAAGATCAGAGATTAAAGCTGATACAAAATTTGCAAATTCATCATCTGAGAATTGTATAACTTCAACTTTGTTTTGTTCTTTAGCAATTCTTACAGATTTGAGATGATAACATTCGTTGCCTCCATTTAGTGTATTAAAAAAATAATCTTCACAAGAACAAAAACCTAGTTCCGGATCAAGCCAGTGTTCGTTTTCTTTTCCTACAACTGTCCAGATTTTACGTTGACTGGGTTCAAAATAATGTAGTTTTACACCTTTCCCAGATATCACTGCACCTAAATTGTCAATACCTTTTTTCATGTGAACACGAGTGCTTTCATCATATAAAAAATTGCACAGACAGATTGAAATGGGTCTTGGGTTGCTAAGATGTCATAACATTAAAGCGCAATCATGGAATTATAGATGTATAAGATACATGTGACAAAAGTACAACGTTTCTTATTCAATTGCCTAAAATTAAGCAATAATTCAAAACTACCCGTCTATCAATGCTTAAAACCAGAATCATTCAATCTCATCCTGTTTTAATGTTAGAAGATACTAAACGTTACCTTGTTGTTACTGATTTACATATTGGATTTGAAAACACCTTTGCTGCAAATGATATATTCGTTGATCCATCTACAATTATTCATGAATCATTAGACGAACTTAGATCAATTATAAAATCTGAGAGGCCTGATTCGCTGATACTTTTAGGCGACATAAAAGCAGGCATAGGTTCAATATCAAAAATAGAGTGGCAAGCAGTTCCGTTATTTTTTGAGATAGCAAAAGAAATTGATACTGTTCTAATTCCTGGAAACCATGATGGAAGTATACAAAAACTCTTGCCTGAGAATGTTAGAGTCGCAAGTTCGTCAGGAATTGTTATAGAAGATGTACTTTTAACCCATGGTCACACTCTGCCATCTGAGAATCTTTCACATGTAAATAAGATAATTATGGGGCATGTACACCCTGTTTTTTTCAGCGAAGGTTCAGTATTAGACGGTCAAAGGGTTTGGGTTTCACTGAAGACAGAAAAAAGAAAGATTTTCCCATCTTTACACGGGGAAATTGAAATTATAATTGTACCGACTTTTAACAAATATTTTTATGCGAGTCATAAAAGATACAAAAAATCAATTTCGCCAATAATTGAACGAATAAAAGAATCCTATTCAGCAAAGATTGTAACTCTTGACGGTTCTATAATCGGAAATGAATCTTTGCTTGAAAGTGTAATCTAATTAATTGATTCGTATGGTTCAAGAGGTTTTTTTGTAGTTTCATTGTGTAGTAACCATTCAAGTGTTTTTGCAAATGAATCTGCCAACTCGGTGGTTGTAAGCACTGGGATACCAAGTTCGACTGCCTTTCTTCGTATTTGGTATTCATCATAAAGCATTCCAACATACTTTTCTAAAGTTGCAGTGCTTGGAACGTTTACTATGAAATTTATCTTGTGTTCGTAAAGTAAATCGGCAATGTTTGGTTTTCTTTGTGGTTCGCTTATTTTGTAGACGACTTCAACATTTCCTATTCTTTTATCAGACAAGAACTCTGCAGTGTGTTCTGTTGCAAGTATCTTGTATCCAAGGTTTTTTAGCAATACTGCGGTTTGAAGTAGTTTTTCTTTGTTTTCTGCACCCCCAACAGTTATGAGAGCATTACCCTCTTTTGGTAATGAATATCCTACAGATATCAGACCTTTTGAGAGTGCATCATAGAAGCTGTCACCAAAACATGCAGCCTCCCCAGTAGACTGCATTTCAACTCCTAAAATTATGTCAGCACCTTCTAGTTGCATAAATGAGAATTGTGGCACTTTAATTCCATAGGAATGAATTTTGCGCCATCTGTCTTTTGGTATCTTTGGTAATGTTTTTCCAAGAACTGCCCGTGCAGCTAAATTGATCAGATTCAGCTTTACAAATTTTGAAACAAAAGGCATGGAACGAGATGCTCGTATATTTAATTCTATTACATAGACTTGATCAGAATTAATCAGGAATTGCAAATTAAATGGACCTTTTATTGAAAATGCCGTAGCAATCTTTGTCGTATAATCAGTTATGGTTTCAATTACTTTGTTGCTTAATCTCCATGGAGGAATGCACATCATCGAGTCACCAGAATGTACTCCAGCACTCTCTATGTGTTCAATCACTGCTCCAATTACTACATTTTTTCCATCACAGACACCATCTACTTCAGCTTCAAGTGAGTTTAGCATGAATTTTGTGATAACAACAGGATAATCTGGTGATACGTTTGTTGCTTCCTCCAAGTATTTTTTTAGTTGCGTTTGTGACCACACAACCTTCATTGCAGCACCGCTTAGTACATACGATGGCCTAACCAATACAGGAAAGCCTACATTGTTTGCAAACTTTTTAGCATCAGCTAGTTTTATGAATGCCTGCCAGAGTGGCTGCATTATATGCAACTCGTCTAGAACCTGACTGAATTTAGAACGGTTTTCTGCCCTGTCGATGTTTTCAAACGATGTACCGATTATCTTGACTCCATTTTTGGCAAGTTTTGTGGTGAGATTATTTGCTGTTTGTCCTCCTACTGCAGTAACTATTCCAGTTGGTTTTTCAAAGTCAGCAATGTCAAGTATTCTCTCAAGTGTTAGCTCTTCAAAGTACAGTCTGTTACAAATATCATAATCGGTTGATACGGTCTCTGGGTTGCAGTTAATTACAGAAACTTCTTTGACACCGTTTTCTTGCAACCCCCAAACCATGTTTACAGTTCCCCAATCAAACTCTACACTACTTCCTATCCTGTAAGGACCTGCACCCAAAACTATGATCTTTTCCTGATCTGATTGTACTTCAAAGTCATTTGTGTCACCACCATATGTCAGATACAGATAGTTTGTTTTTGCGGGCCACTCGGCAGCGAGAGTATCTATTTGTTTTACGGCTGGAATGATCCCTGCATCTTTACGAATTTTTCTGATCTCAAGATCATCTTTACTTATTATTCTTCCAATCTGTTTGTCTGAAAATCCTAACTTTTTTGCATCGTGTAACAAGTTTGTTGTGAACTTTGAGTCTTTGAGACTCTTTTCCATCTCTACTATGTTTCGGATTTTTTCAATAAACCACGGATCTATTACAGAGAGTTTGTAAATTTGTTCAACTGACATGCCTTGTCGCAATGCAGCTGCAACATAGTACAAAATTCCATCATCAGTGTTCTGAAGTTTATTTTCAATTTCTTCAATGTCATAGACTTTGCCATCATCTCGGTTTGCTACAAGACCATCGTTTCCAATCTCTAACATCCTAATTGATTTTTGTAGAGACTCCTCAAAGCATCTGCCTATTGCCATCACTTCCCCGACAGATTTCATGGTAGGTCCAAGACTGCGGTTTGCAAGTTCAAACTTTGTAAAATCCCATCGCGGGTGCTTGCATACAATATAATCAAGTGAGGGTTCAAAGCATGCAGTAGTTGTCTTTGTTATATGATTAACTAGTTCTGGAAGAGAGTGACCCATTACAATTTTTGTTGCCATGTATGCAATTGGATATCCCGTGGCTTTGCTTGCAAGTGCTGATGAACGTGAAAGCCTTGGGTTCATCTCAATTGCCACATATTTTTCAGATTCTGGATCAAGTGCAAACTGGATATTGCATTCTCCTACAATTCCAACATGTTGTGTTGCACGTAACGCGGCTGATCTTAACATATGGTATTCGTTGTTATCAAGTGTTTGCGAGGGAGCTACAACTATGTTATCACCTGTATGCACCCTCATTGAAAGGACGTTTTCCATGTTGCACACTATGACATTGTTTCCAAGGCAGTCACGCATCACTTCATATTCTATTTGTTTCCAGTGACCAATGTATTCCTCAATTAAAACTTGACCAACAAGACTAGCATTTAGACCACGCGATACTATTTCATACAACTCGATTTCATTGTGTGCTACACCTCCACCTTTTCCACCCAAAGTATATGCGACTCGAATAATTACTGGATATCCAAGTTCTTTTGCAATTTGTTTTGCTTCTTCAAAGTTGTAAACAGTTTTACTTTTCAGTACAGGAACACCACATGTTATCATAGAATCCTTGAAAAGTTGTCGGTCTTCTGCAGCGTGTATCCCTCCAATTTGGGTGCCAAGAACTTTGACACCATATTTTTTTAGAATTCCAAATTCTTCGAGTTTTACTCCACAATTAAGTGCAGTCTGTCCACCAAATCCAAGCATCAGCCCATCAGGACGCTCTAATTCTATTATTGATTCAACATATTCTGGATTCACTGGAATAGAGTATACTTTATCTGCAAACCTAGTGTCTGTCTGTATGGTTGCGATATTTGGATTGATAAGTACGCTTTTGATTCCGTCTTCGCGAATGGCTTTGAGGCATTGGCTACCGGAGTAGTCGAATTTGCGGTCGTTTTAACGACTTTCGCCTGCTTCTCCGATTTTTATTGCCCCACTTCCAAGAACGAGAATCTTTTTTAGCGATTCATCTTTTGGCAGTTTTTTCCTCCTCCATAAGGCGCTTTAGCTCTTCAAAAACAAACTTGCAATCAAAAGGTCCAGGCGATGCTTCAGGATGAAATTGAACTGCTATGAATTTTTTTTCTTTGTGTTTTATTCCTTCTACAGTTTGATCGTCAGCATTAGTAAACCATAATTTGAGGTCTGATTTTTTCAATGAATCAGGATCTATTCCATATCCGTGGTTCTGACTTGTCACATAAACTTGATTGTTATCTAGATTGATACATGATTTATTTTGTCCTCGATGTCCGTATTTTAGCTTAAATGTATCTGCTCCACATGCAAGCCCCATTATTTGTGCTCCAAGACAGATTCCAAGCGTTGGTATGTTTTTGTTTAAAAGTTCTTTTGCAGTCTTCATAGCGTCAGCACATTTTTGAGGATCGCCAGGCCCGTTGCTTAATACAACACCTTTTGGCTTGTATGAAAGTATTTTATCAATTGAAGCATTCCAAGGAAGTTGAATTACTTTGTATCCAATTTTTCGTATGTTTCGTAAAATTGCATTTTTTACTCCAGTATCAATAACTACGACTACTTCAGATTCTGTCCCGTAAACTCTCGGCTCTTTGGTTGATACAACATTCATAAATTCTTCGTTTACGTATTTTTGTGCAGAAGCGAGTTTCTTCTTCAAATCACTTTCGTCAATTTCCTTTTCAGAAACTGCAAGTGCTGCCATCATTACGCCATTTATTCTGAGTTTTTTAGTTAGTTCCCTTGTATCTATTCCTGATATTCCAGGAATTTTTTCATTGTACAGCCATTCGTCAAGTGTAAGAGAAAGATTCCAGTGATTTGCAGTAATTGAAAGATTATGTACAACAAGGCCACGTGCCTGAATTCTATCAGATTCAAAGTATTCAGAAATTCCATCCTTGTCCTTTTTTGATGGGTCAGGCACACCGTAATTTCCTATAAGAGGATACGTAAGTGTCAGAATTTGTCCGCTGTAAGAAGGATCTGTCAAAGATTCTGTATAGCCTACCATTCCAGTATTGAATACAGCTTCACCAAAGACAGTAGTTGAATAACCAAAACCCATCCCATCAAAAATTGTTCCATCTTCAAGGATGAGCTTACCAAACTTGTTTACATGTTTGGCTTTTTTTATCGGAATTTTGAACCCTCAGCAAGTGAATTCTATTAGAGATTTAAGTTTTTTGATAAAATGAATGCAATTGCTGTAAAAAAGTTTTAGCGATCAGATTTTGATGAATGTTTTACAGTGCTCTGAATTGCTCGCTCCATTTGTAATAGGCGCGAATCATTTCCATACTTACGCTTGGTTTTCTTCTTTCAAGAATTATCTTAAAGTCTGTCATAGTAAGGTTTCGTGGTTGTTGTTTTTCTTCACCAACGACTGGTTCTGGTGAATAGTTTGGCGAGTTAAATAATTCGTTTACTACCATCAATTGTGCAGATTGACATATGTCTCTGATATCACTTGCGCTGTATCCATCTGCAAGCTTTGCAAGCTCGGATGGTTTTACTTTGTCATCCATTTTTAGTGGTGCACTGTAAAGTTCAAACAAGTTTGTTCTTGCATCAAGTGTTGGAAGTGGAACATAGATTCTTTTTGTAAATCTTCTAAGAAACGGCCAGTCAAGACTCCAAGGTTTGTTTGTTGCACCAATTACGTATAATTTTAAGTCTTTTCCTTTACCGTTAATTCCGTCCATTTCTGTAAGGAATTGGTTTTTTACTCTAATTTCTCCACCAACTTCACTGTTTCTGTTTCCTAAAAGCGAGTCTACTTCATCTACAAATAATATTACTGGTAAGCCTTCTTTTTCGGCATAACCCCGAGCCATGGTGAAAAGCTTTGCTACATTTTTTTCTGCTTCGCCAAGCCATTTGCTCATCATCGATGCGGCGTCAACGTTGATGAAATAACCTTCAATTTCACTTGCAGTAGCTGCAGCAAGAATTGTTTTTCCACATCCAGGCGGACCATAAAGTAACATTCCTCTTGGCCATCCAAGTGGAAAAAGATCCGGTCTCTTACTAGGATATACTATTGATTCGCGTAGTGCGCTTTTTGCATCATCAAGACCAATTACTTCCTCCCAGCTAACGTTGGGCTTTTCTTTCATTACCATCTCATCAAACTCATTTTTGGCAAGTTGTTGTTTTTGTTGTTCAGGAGTTGCCTTTGGATCTACTACTGGTTCTAATGCAACGTTAGTGAGTTGTAATGCCTTTATCCTATTTTGATACGCTGCAGAACGCTCCATGTAGACTCTGTTTAGTTTGTTATCAGGATACAGTTGTATTAGTTTTACAAGAGATTCTATTGCTCTTTGGTAATTTGTTATAGCCATGCCTCGTGCACCTTGAGAATCAAGTTTGATTGCCTCAGCTGCAAATTTGCTTGCACTATTTTCTAATTCTTGAGGAGCTAGACTCATACCACAACTAAATTTCCACTGCGGTTTTTGTTAGGTATGCTTGTGTGTAAACTGGTGTAGTAGTATTAGTTAAATTAATTGGACTAGAGAGTGCTGCTATCTTTTGTTCTTTATATTCATCAAGATTCTTTTGTACCAATCTTCCTAAGGCCAGGTTCTGAGTAACATCCTCATGTAAATCTTGAATCTGTTTTAGAGCAGTTTCTGCAGATATGAGAAGATCATCCATATCATCTCTCAGTATGTTTACAGAGTTGGCTGCATGCATGATAATTCCTATAAATTCCTCCAAAAACTCTTTAATGTCTTTTTTAGCTTGATATTTTGATAGTAAGTAATCAGCTGCTAGCATGACTTGTCTAAGGTCTTTTAGCTCCTCTACGGATAGAGTTTCTACGAATTGATCATCCTTGTCTATGCCCTTTTGTGCAATTTTTTGCTCTATTTTTGATGAAAGTAATCTGATCTGGTCAACATGGTTTGGAATATCTTTTACTGACTCTGTTTTTTTAAAATTGAGCATAATGACTCATGCTTACAAGAAATCTACATTAGGAAACTGCTTGTAAATTTTAGAGTCAGCAATCAATTTAGCTTCATCCAAGAGTCGGCAAGACTGTCGATTTGCCTCTTGAAAATCCAGATTTGCACCTGTAAGATGGCCAGCATCTATGATAAGGCCTCCAAGTACCAATGATAATTCACCAAGAGACACATCTGTGTCAGCAAGTAAACCAAATAGCTGTGAGCGCACTGTTCTTACAATAGATATTGTTGGAGCCAGAACTAGTATGATATTTCCTAATCCAAAAACAGAATCTAAACATCTTCGAGCTTGTCGTAATGATTCTATTGCACGAGAAATTTCTAACTCGTAAACAAGTTTTTCTTTGAATTCTGAAATCAACATACCTTTGTTTGTTTTTGCATAAAGAGACAGATTGATTTTGCTAAGCTCAGATCTTTTTTGAATGAGCATGTCAAGTGTCTTGTCAACAAGCGCGGTGGCGTAATCAAGTCTTGGCTTTAATGTACTTGTTCGCATGATTGTATTTGTTGTCACATAGTTTACTTCCCATTTTGGTTGCACAAACATACAAATCAAAATGGTGGATTTTTGTATATCAAACTCGTGTTACACGGTTTTGTGTGACTACAGTAACACCATCTGCAGATACAGCTTAGTATTTTTTCAAACATTTGTCCAATGAATTTAGCTATTGAACTTACCTTGTAAGTAACAAAAGTTTGACAATGGTAAAAGGACAGGACTTAGCAGTAAGCCTAGAAGAGTTTGGTTTAAGCAAATATGAAGCCCACGCATATGTTACCTTGATAACAAAGGGCACAATTTCTGCTGGCGAACTTGCCTACTATTCTAATCTTCCAAGGACAAAGGTATATCCAACTTTACTAAAGCTTGTAAAGAAAAAACTTGCCATAATATCAAAAAGTAAACCAATAATGTGTACAGGCATATCTCCTGATGATGCTTTTGATGAAATAGTTCAAGAACAAATTAACAAAGTAAATGGAATGAACAGCCTTGTAACAAAGCTAAAACAAGTAAGCGAAGACAGCAAAAAGGCACGCGGTTCCGAAGAAAAAAGATACTTCCATTTGACTCCAAACTATGTCTTCAAACAACTTGAAACCATGATAGAAGGTTCAAAAACTTCGATTCATGCAATGATTGATTCATGGGGGTTGAGTCTTTTTTCACAATGTAAAGACAGCCTTATTCATGCTGCCAGAAAAAATACTGATATCAGAATAATAATTCCTCCAAGTCTAGTAGGTTCAGAATCTTTTCAAGTAATTCCCGATGGAGTCAAGATAAAAACTTCAGATATTTCCCACAATTCAATTACATTTGATGATTCAGAGATACTTATGATCAATAGCAACAATGGGAAAGGTGCAATATTTCTATCAACCGAAGTTTTGGGAACAAACCAAGCAAAACTCTTTGAGCAGACTTGGAAGAACGCTACCAAAATCAACAATCTTACTGCCATGACAAAGACAGACGCACAGGAAGTACTCAAGATAATTGAAATAATAAATGGAGATGGTCTTGGTTTTGTTCTAAATTCTATGCTGCGCTCAAAAAATAAAGAAATCAACATGCTAGAGTTTTTGCAAAAAAATGGCATAGATTTGGAATCAAAGACAATTGATGAGATAATCACCCTTGTTGATTCTACTTTGCAGATAACCTGCTCTGGCCAAGCACGATATGAGTCACAAGGAAATCATATAATTATTGAATCAAAGCTAAATAGCGGGCATTCACTTCCGTGGGCAATGCTTCTAAATGGCTATCTTAGCAAGAAAGGATTCAAAACAAAAATGATGTATCAAGACCAGCACAGTGGTGAAAAGATACACATCAAAGTGGGTTCCAAACTAGAAGCAAACTAAACTTGTTAACTTTATAATTACACAAAATTGATTCATCCTGACTAAAGAGAAATTATAGAAAAATTGGACTTATCTAACACCTAAATAAGACGATATAGAGCAAACCTAGGAAAAAACAATCATTTAAACTACATTTTTGTAAGTTTATTATGTCATAGAATTTACCACATCTGTAAATGGAGATATCACATGAATTTAATGCAAAAAAGATAGAAGAAGAAATCAGAAATAATCTTTCACATCTTGATCTGCAAAAACTAATTTTTGAATCTCCTGATAAAACAAAAAAAGCTGCATTCATTGAGGGTCCACCTACAATGAATGGAGTACCACACGCAGGTCATTTACGCGGTCGTGTGATCAAAGACCTCTGGTACAGATACATGACTTTGTGTGGAAGCAAAGTCATATTCAATGCAGGATGGGACGCGCAAGGACTTCCAGTTGAATTACAAGCTGAAAAAGAACTTGGCATTGAAGGTAGCAAGTCAGAAGTAATCGAATCAGCAGGAGTTGAAAAAATTGTATCAGAATGCAAAAAGATCGTTCACAGATTTAATGAAAAATGGGTTGAAGCAGATAAGATGCTTGGAATGTCATTTAATCAGGAAAAAGCATATTGGACATACAAAGATCAGTACATTGAACGCGAATGGCAGTATCTTAAAAAAGCACATGAAAATGGAATTCTCTCAGAAGGATTCCGTGTTGTTGCATACTGCCCTAGCTGTCAGACATCACTTAGTTATTCTGAAGTCAATCAAGGATATGAAACAGTTCAAGACCCTTCACTTTACTACAAGGTAAAGCTGCAAGACGAAGATTTGTTTCTGATTGTATGGACAACCATGCCATTTACCCTTGTTACAGATGCCATGGTTGGCGTAAACCCAGATGAAAATTATGTGTGTGTCAACGTTGGAGGCGAGGCGTGGCTTGTTGGTGAAAAAAGATTACATGAATTTATGAAAGAAGTAAAGACAGAGAATTACACAGTAACAAAAACCATCAAAGGTTCAGACATGGAAGGAAGAAGATATGTTCACCCATTACTAGATCAGATACCTGAGCTAAAAGAATTGGCTCTTAAGAATCCAAAATTTCATACAACAGTGGCAGAAAATTTTGTTGACATCCAGACTGGTACTGGTCTTGTTCATCTTTCACCAGTGAACGGTGAGGAAGATTTTGAAATTGCAAAAAAGAGGTCAATGCCATATAACAATCCTATTAACGATGAAGCTAAATTTACAGACAAGGCTGGAGCATATGCAGGATTATTTGTCAGGGATGCAGATGAAAAAGTCGTAGGAGCATTACGTGATAGAGGAGCACTTGTCAAGATAGGCAAGATAAAACACCAGTATCCATTGTGTTGGCGTTCCCATCACAAACTGTTATGGCTTGCAAGAAGAGGATTTTTCTACTTTTTAGACAGACTGGGAGAAAAAGCTGTAGAGGCAGCTAGCAACGTAGAGTATTTTTTTGATCCTCCAAAGAATAGATTTCTTGAAATAATCAAAGACAAGCACCCATGGGGCATATCACGAGAAAGAATTTGGGGATGTCCTTTGCCATGTTGGAACTGTAAAAATTGTGGTGAACATACATGGTTTTTTTCAAGAAAGGAAATAATTGATAATGCTTCAGAGCTCCCCGATGGCGAAAACTTTGAACTACACAGACCGTGGATAGATAAAATTGTAATAAAATGTAAAAAATGCAATTCAAGGATGGAACGAGAACCATTTGTGTTGGATACATGGCACAACAGTGGTGCCGCACCATATGCATCATTAACTGACGCAGAATATACAGAAAACATTCCGGCTGTTTTTCTTACTGAAGGAATAGATCAAACACGTGGTTGGGCATATACACTTCTTATGGAGAATGTGATATTTACCAACAAACCGGTTGCTCCCTTCAAGTCATTTTTGTTTCAAGGTCATGTTCTTGACAAAAATGGCAACAAGATGAGTAAAAGTCTTGGAAACGTTTTGGATGCAATTGAGCTTATGACAAAATATCCAGTAGATCTTATCAGATTTTATTTCATATGGAAATCAAGTCCGATAGAACCACTCAACTTTAGCACTGACGAATTAATGTCAAGACCTTACCAAGTTCTTAGTACGCTATACCACTTACATCTTTATTTGAAACAAAATAGTGAATATGATAAGTTTGAAAAATCTCATACTTTGGAGTGGGCAAAAAAGAAAGACCTAATCAAATCTCCAGAAGTATGGATTTTATCAAAACTTCAAAAACTCATTTCGTATGTTGCAGAATCTCAGAACAAATGCAGATTCCATGAGGCAGCAAAAGCATTAGATGATTTTATCATAAATTCTGTTAGCCAAGTTTACATTCCAATAACAAGGCCTGAGATTTGGGCAGAAGATGAGTCACAAAGAGAAAGAAGGTTTGCAATATACGCTACTTTATCAGAGATTCTCAGATCTTTTGATATCATGTTGCACCCGATTTGTCCCTTTACAACAGAATATCTTCATGGAGTAATGTTTGGCCAAAAGAAAACAATTCTGTTGGAGAGTTGGCCTGAGCCACAAAAATCATTAATCAATGACAGTGTAGAGGAAGCATTTGATTTGATGAAAGAGGTTGTTTCTGTTTCTGCTGCAGCAAGAATGAAAGGTAAGCTAAAAAGAAGATGGCCATTAAATGAAGCAATCATCTGCGTTGAAAAATCTCAGAAACAAAAATTGGAATCACTTTCAAGTCTTTTACTTTCACAGCTAAATGTAGAAAAATATAACATCATAGAACTTGAAAAGAGTGAAGGTCTTGAGTTTGCTGCACAATTATTGAAATTGAATCTACCAATAATTCCTAAAGTAGAACTTGAACGCAAAAAGATCGGGCCTAAAGCAAAGCAAGACTTGCCCAAGCTCTTGACAAAGTTTTCAGAAACAGATCCAAGAAAGATCGTAGATGATCTATTGCAGAATGGAAATCATGTTTTTGAACTAGATACAAACAAAATAACACTTGATAAAGAAGATTTCATCGTAGATTTCACAGAACAGTCAGAATATGCAGTGGCAAGACGTGATTCCTTGGTTGTATTTGTATCTTCAGCAAGAAATCATGATATGATGGCCCGCGGCTTGATACGTGATGTTGCAAGAAGACTACAGGCTTTAAGAAAGGAACGTGGTTACACCCCTACTGACATTCTTGAAACTGCCTACATTTTAGACCTAGATGAGGAATCGATTCAGATGATCAATGAAAGACAAAATGAGCTTGCCTTCCTTGTGCGAGTTAAAAAGATAGTATTTGAAGATAAGGCACAATCCTATAAAGACGACGATATAGACGGCCAGAAGATCCGGATTTCAGTAGAGTAAGGCTTTTTGCCATAATTGGAGAAGTGCAAAAAAGATAATAGCAGTGTCAGCAAGTGAATAAAAATCTCATGACTATATGAAAAGGAAATAAATGAGTATTAAGAATAATCTAGAATGGTAACAGAGAGTAAATCTACCATTACTTTTGTTCAATTACTCAAAGAAGATCTTATAGTTTTACGTATTGTTCCAAACGATGGCATCATACCAGATTATGAAGCAGGTCAATTTGTTACCCTAGGTATTCCAGTAGTATCTGAAAATTATAAGATTGTTCGTAGAGCATATTCAATTGCTTCACATCCCGAAAACAAAAAGTATTTTGAATTTGTGATTAGATGGGTTCGAAAACCTCTCCCTGGTCGTGTTACAACTTCGTTATTCTATTCAAGTGAAGGAGATCAGGTAACTTTGGGAAAACCAACTGGGAATGCTTTAACAATTAATGAGACATTGCATGATGGTAGTAAAGATAATAGAAGAATTGTTTGTGTTGGAGGCGGTACGGGCATTGCACCTTTTGTAAGTTTTGCGCAACATCTTCGTGCGGTGGGAGATAAAAGAGAGGTTGTTGTTTTACACGGTGCTAGTTATGTAGACGAATTAAGTTACAAAGGGCTTTTTACGAAATTGGAAGAAGAAAGTCTTGACAGAGGAAAAGACGAGTGGAACTTTAGATACAGGGCTTCTATAAGCAGACCGGAAGAATGGTTTAACAGATCATGGAAAGGTCAGACAGGAAGAGTTGAAAATTTCTTAAGATCAAAAGACGGAGGAATGTCGCCTTTAGAACAACTTGTTGGAGAAAAAATTACAAGAGAAAACACAATGTTTTACATTTGCGGATGGCAAGGAACAATCGATGGCGTTATGGACTTTTTAACTCCCAAAGGTTTTGTAACTCTACATGATAAACGTGAAGATGGAAGCTTTGAAGCAAAATACGAATCATACGGTTAATCATTAAAAATTTTTGGCAATAAATTTGGCTTTTTAGCCTTTTCGTAGTATGAATTGCATCAAGGCTTCTTTGGAGTATTCAATTCCATGTTCATCAACAGAATGTTTACTGTATTCTACGATTACCTTTGCAATATCGTCACCTTCGATTACAAAATCGCATTCAAAGCCATAATCTCTGCAAACGAACTTTGCCATGATTAGTATCAAAAAAATGCAATATATATCTCGTTTGATTAATTTTATAAACAGACCGGTTTAGTCTGATGCGATCAGTTTTGAGACGTTTAAGAGTTTCAAGCGTTATTGATTATCTTGTTCTGATGTCTTTTTTGAATTGCTCACAGGTATAGAAACAATGCTTTCTACAACAGCCTTTGTTAACTCATCAATTATCTTGATTTTTTTCTCATCAGTTTCTCCTAGCATTTGTAATGCTTTCTCTAATTCTTTTTTTCTTAACGAGTCCACGCTGGCAAACACGTCCTTAACTAATGGTTCTGGTGTCAATTGTTTCATTGTTGCCTCGATAATTGAGACTTCTTTACTAATCATTTTTTCTACAGCAAGAACTTCCTCCTTTCTAGCTCTCAAACTTCTTTCCTCCATCTCAATAATTTGATCTCTAAACATTAATTTAGTTGCAGGAAACGAAGAGACTTTCTCATCAACTGTTCTAGGATCTGAGATATCCAATATCATTGTCCCTTTCGTTTTATTTTCCATGACTATTTTTATTTTGTCATAAGCAATTATGAAATAGTCTGCAGTAGTTGCAACAAAGATAATGTCAAATTTATCGAATCCTGATAAAACATCTTCAAACTTTATTGGCTTCCCACCCAATATTTTAGAAAAGCCTGTTGATCGTTCAATGGTCTTGCTCGTAATATCAAACGCATATTTTTTTTCATCAAGAGATTTAGCAACCATGGCTGCTGTTTCTCCTGTTCCTATGATTAGAACACGTTTCTTTGCATCTAAACCTGCATGCGCCTCCGCAATTTTGACAGCGATATCTCCAATTGATGTCACTCCTTTGCTAATTCCAGTAGACTCTCTGATACGTGTTGCAACTCGTATTGAACTGTCAAATAATTTATTCAAAATTCTTCCAGATGCATTAGATTGTTTGGCACTTGAAATTGCTGATTTTATTTGTTCAAGGATTCTTTCATTTCCTACAACCACTGATTCCAAACCGCATGCAAGTCTTAACAATTGATTGTAAACATCAGCATTCTCATACACCTCAAGAATTTGGTCAAAGTGATCAACATCATATTCTTCTAGTCCTGCTATTGATATCCAAGTTTCTACGATTTTACGTATAACGAGGTTTTTTCCTTCACTCCTCCTCGCATCTGGTGCGTCTCCGCTTTCCAGATTATTCACAACAAATACTTCAACCCTACTAGTAGTCTGAAGGATGACGCATTCTGAAACGCCAGGAATTTTCTTAAAAGATTCATATGCAGCTGCGATGTCTTTGAAGACAAATCTTTCTAACTTATGAAGTGGGATATTTTTGAAGGTGACTTTGAAATTTATTATTTTATATTTATTTTCGCTCATTTAGATCATCCGTTTATTCATGAATTTTACCTCTTCCACCTTTTGCTGTGCGAAAAACATTCATGCCAAAGTAATAATTTTCATATAATGAATCCAGATATTTTAAATCTTGTTCAGCTCTGGCTATCTCATCTGGGATTGCATTGGGATTATTTTTTAGTTGACTAAGTTTTTTCCTGGTTTCTTCAAAAAGTTCATTTAAACCAGATTCATAGTTCGATTTTCCACCAAATTCAGGACTAAGAATGAATTCTGGTTTGTATTGTGGGGTCTGATCTGTAGGAATCTCTACTTTTCTTGAAAGCTCTTCTTGCTCTTCTTCTGTAAGTACAGGTCTTGGTGGAACTAGCTCCTTTTTATAATGAAAAAATTCTGGTTCTCCCATTTCTCGCCTAAATATTCGCTCTTTACTATGTTTGTCAGTAAACGATGCACTTGCAACCTTTGCAGCTGCCACCACCTTTGTTGCTTCTTCATATTCTTTCTGTGCTGCTGCTTCCACTGCTGCCTTTACTGCAGCTTCCTTTGCAGCCACTTCTGCTAATTGTGCTGCCTCTGCAGCTGTCAATCCATCTTTCTTTTTTGGCGGATTTTGTGGATTTTCAGTCGACATTGTAATTACATCATTTGGGGTTAAATTTTAAGTTTTTATATCGTCTTTTAAGAAGATATTTCGAATTAAAGTTAGCGAAGCTTTTTAAATAAATTAGATGAAGTGACAACATGTCACTTCTCTTAAAAGATCGAGTATACACCATGGAATCCACAACCGCAAAAAGGGGTGTTTATCCACTACATGGCTACAAGCTTGGTATTTATCGCCTGCCAATCAAACTGGATGACCCGTTAGAGATGAAATCAATTGTGGAGGGACTCAAAAAGACCTTTACAATGGATACCTATGCTGACAGAATTTATGCAACATACACATGGATGGAGGAAAACATGACAGATCGTGAAGCAAAAGGATATGAAAAAGCTGAGCTCTCCGTCACAGTTGAAATTGTAACAGGTGAAGTAATTGACATGATTTACCAAATCTTTCCAATTGAAAAGTTTGGCGACCCACAATGGGTAAAGGATTATCGCAAAAAGGCAGATCATTATGCAAAAATGATAATTGACACAATTCTACGAAATACCATTTTAGCAGACAAGATGATTTCATACTATGTCAAAACAAAAAAACTAGGACAAGATGCAGCTATTCAACAAGTAGAAGAGCTCACTCCACTTGCAAAAATTGTTCCAGACGCTAAACCCAAAATAAAGATTGAAGAACAGCAAGAGACTGGAGCACCACAAGATGTAGGTGGACCACTGACTGGTCCAAAACCAGGACCAATTGACGTAGAATACAAATCGCACATGCGTCCGAGCCCATCATTTGTTGTTCCATCAAACAAGGTCACCATAAAGACATGGGGGAAAGGAGTTGATAATGGAAGACTGGGTATTTGGGGGGAATACGTATCAGTTGATTTTGATATTTGTGTAGCAGACGGCGCATGTATTGACGCATGTCCTGTTAGTGTCTTTGAATGGTTTGATACTCCTGGCCACCCGGCATCTGCGAAAAAGCCGCTTATGGCAAGAGAACCAGACTGCATATTTTGTCTTGCATGTGAAAACGTCTGTCCACCTGTAGCGATAAAGATCTTTACAAAAAAATAATAAAAAACCATTGTCCGGTAGTTCAGACAGAGGGTGTCATTTTAGACCCTCAATGGGCCGTAAATTAGCATATTTGTGGCATATCCAGTAGAGTAATTGGTGAGCTTTTAACAATTCGAGTTAATTAAATAATTAAACCAAGAATAAAACACATGGTAAAACAAACGACTCTTGATAGTTGGCTTTTACAACATTTTTCTGACCTTCTCAGAAAAGGAGCGTTAAACGTTGTAAAGACTGGAACTCCCATCGTCCTTTACAGAAACATGATAGAAGAAGAAGAAGACTCGCATGAAGAGACAGTTTGTACCTTAACTGAAGGACATGTGATTGTCCAAGTTGTAACGTCAGGAGGAGTCATAGTGCCAAGCTTCCAGCAACAATTTGTTTTTACGTTTGATCAATTTCCAGACTGGTTGATGCGAAAAAGTAAAGATCTCTTGCTGCAATGTGTTGATTTTCTTGAAGAACAACTAAAGTAACAGATTATAAAACCATAAAAATGAAAAGTTTTCATGCGGTTATTAGAGTATCAAGCAAAAAGCTTGTTTGCTGAATACGGAATCCGTATTCCAAAAGGATTAACTTCTACTAATATAGAACAAGGAAGAAAAGATGCCAAAGTAATTGGATTTCCTTTTGTCATAAAAGCTCAGATGGCAGTTGGTGGCAGGGGAAAAGCTGGTGCAATACAAAAATGCCATAATGCTGACGAGTTTGAGCTAAAATATCCAGAAATAATGCAAAAAGTTGTCAAAGGAGAGAAAACAAAGGCAGTCTTGTTAGAACAAATGCAAGAGTACAAAAAAGAACTGTATCTTTCCTTGTTCTTAAACAGAAGCAAAAGATGCTATACTGTAATTGCCTCATCCGAGGGAGGCGTTGAGATTGAATCAGTCAAAAACCAAGTCATACGTGAAGTAGGACTGGGCTATGTTGATAAAAATACTGCAGAAGAGGTTGCAAAGGCAATAGGCCTAAAGGATAACAGTATAGAAGAATTTGTAAATCTTGTTCAAAAATTATCAAAACTTACAGTTGAAAAAGAAACCGAACTTGCAGAAATAAACCCCGTGGCAATACTAAATGATGGTACCTTACTTGCACTTGACGGCAAAGTCATAATTGATGACAATGCCATCTTCAGACATGAGGAGTTAAGAAAGTTCCAAGAAGTGTCTGAGCTTGAAGAACGTGCTGAAAAAAGCGGTTTTTCATTGGTAGAACTTGATGGAAACATAGCAGTTGTGGGAAACGGTGCAGGACTTGTCATGTCATCACTTGACATGCTTTCAGATCATGGAGGAAAACCAGCTTGTTTTCTTGATGTGGGTGGCGGTGCAACAACAGAAACAGTTTATGAAGCTCTTACTTTGATTAGTAAAATGAAAAAAGTAAAAGGAATTCTTGTAAATCTTTACGGCGGAATAGTAAAAACAACAACGGTTGCAACTGCATTTATCAAAGCATATGAAGATAAAATAATTGACATTCCAGTATTTGCAAGAATGTCAGGGGCAGAAGCTGACAAATCAAGAGAGATGCTAAAAGATTCTCGGACAAAGATGTTTGATACCGTAGAAGAAGCGATCAATGCGACAGTAATTGGAGTGAATAAAAGTGGTTGATCTTTTTGAAATTTTAATTGGAAAGGAAGGAGAAAAAGACTATAAGAAAAAACCAGTAATTGTTCAAGGAATTACTGGCAAGTTTGGCTCTTTTCATACACAACAAATGATATCATATGGAACAAACATCGTTGCAGGAGTAACACCAGGAAAAGGTGGCCAAAAGTTTGAGAACGTTCCAATTTATGAAACAGTAAAAAATGCTGTTTCTGCTACCGGTGCAAAAATTTCTATAGTATTTGTTCCTGCCAAGTTCTTCAGAGACGCAGCAATTGAGGCGTTAGAAGCAGGAATCAAACTGCTCATTGCCATACCAGAACATGTTCCAGTAAGGGATGCAATGACAGTACTTGAACTTGCCAAGAAGAAAGACGCCATAATGATTGGACCAAACACACCAGGAATAATTGTTCCAGGAATAATAAAAATTGGAATCATGCCTGCAACTCCTTTTAAGCCTGGAAGAATTGCTGTGCTTTCAAGAAGTGGAACTTTGATGTATGAAGTTTCGCATAATCTTTCAGTTGCAAACTTTGGCCAGAGCGTATCACTTGGAATTGGAGGAGACCCGATTAATGGAACTACGGTAATTGAAGCATTTGACATGATAAGAAAACTATCTGAAATTGATGGAGTAGTTGTCGTTGGTGAAATAGGTGGAGATGCAGAAGAACTTCTCGCACAACATATCATTGACACAAAGTTCGACAAGCCAGTTGTTGCATATATTGCAGGCCGAGCTGCCCCAAAAGAAAAGAGGATGGGACATGCCGGTGCCATAATTTATGGAACATATGGTTCTGCAGAATCCAAAGTTTCTATGTATGCAAAAGCAAACGTGCCAGTAGCAAAAAGGCCAGCCGAGGTACCCATGCTTTTAGCAGGAAAGCTTGGCAGCAAAAAGGGTTAGAATATAATAGAGTATATCAGGAGAAAATATAGAAATGCCAATTACTGACCCACTAAAAAAACAAATTGCACAAAAGGCCAGACTTCACTTTAAAGTTTGCTTTGGTTGTGGTGCAAAGAACCCAATGGGTGCATCAAGGTGCCGCAAGTGCCATAGTAGCTATTTGCGACTCAAGAACAGAACGTTAGGAATTAAAAAGTAGTTCTGCTTCAAATTTTTATGCGAATCATTATCTTTTTCATTTATTAGGAATTTGTATCATAATAGTGGATCGGAAGGGATTCGAACCCTCGACCTTTGCGGGATTATTCCTTACG
>CAYSWR010000023.1:0-12807 GCA_964434855.1 uncultured Nitrosopumilaceae archaeon
GATTTTATTTGCACATCCATGATTTAATAGGATGCCGACTAATAGAAAAAATGATGGGTTCTGATATAACCATAAGAGAAATCAAGCCGATCAATATTGAAGGAGGATATCTAATAGATGGTTTTCCTTATGCCGGACTAGCAAACGCAATTGCTACTGAATCCATGATAAACACAATACAGTTTGAAATGGCAGGCGTACTTGATTCTGATCTTTTTCCCCCACTTAGCATAATAAAAAACGGCATCCCAAATTCCCCTGCAAGAATATTTGTAAATAATAATCTCAGAGTAGCAGTTTTTTCATCATACCTTACTCCACATGAATCGCTTCATAGGCAGGTTGCAAAAACCATGTTGGAGTGGGCAAATAAGCACAAGTGTGCCTATATTATTAGCAGTTCTGCAATCAGAAGTGAGGAACAGGATTCGTTTATTGTAGGAGTAGGTAGCACTGATGACGCTAAAAAGAAGCTAACAGATGCAGACATACCGCTATTATCTAATGGTACCATTGCAGGGATTCCAGGAATTTTGTTAAACGAGGGAGTGTTATCAAACACAAATGTCATAGTGCTTTTATCTAATTCAAAAGAAAGAGGACCCGATTTTAAAGCTGGCGCACAAATTTGTATGGCAATGTCAAAGCTTGTACCAGGTACAGCTTGTGATCTAAAATCGCTTTTACAAGAAGCAGAAATTGTGGAACAAAGCATCAAAAAAACAGAGGAAGATGCAGAGCCGCTCAAGGATGCAATGTACGGATGACATACCAAGAAAGAGAGATATCAAAAAATCAGCTAGAGAGGGCCATCCTAGTCCTTGATCTAGACGAGGGGATCAGAATAGAAAATAAATCAAACATGATCTTCATAAATAAATCTGCAAAAAGATATTGCATAAACACATCTACAAAAGAAAAAGAAGAATTTTTATATCGTAACAGCGCTGCAGAAGTTCTTGATTTTCTAAAAGATAGGACAGATAAAGCCTGCAAAATCTTTTTGTATTAAACCCTTATATCAAAACTTTATCTCTAAATTAAAATGGTGCAGCTTGCAGAATTTGCTGTTGCAGTAATAGTAATTTCTATCTCCGGAGTAATGTCACCTGGACCACTTTTTGCTGCAAACGTAGCATATGGTCTGAGGGAAGGTACCAAGGCAGGATTAAAGATGGCATATGGTCACACAGTTGTTGAATTACCTCTTGTGATTTTACTAGGAATCGGCGCACTCTCACTTGAGATACTACCTCAGTTTAGAGAAATAATTGCATTACTTGGTGCAATCAGCCTTTTTGTATTTGCAGGCATTCAAATCAGATCAGTTCTAAAAAAACCAACTAGAGTTTTTGAAGGAAAACACGGACCGTTTCTTGCAGGAATAATGCTTAGTGCATTAAATCCATTCTTTCTCATCTGGTGGTTCACCATTGGGTTTAAGCTAATTTCTGATGCTCTAGTTATTGCATCATTTGCAGGAATTGGAATTATGTTTGTTTTTCACATATGGATGGACTATGCGTGGCTTTGTACTGTATCATTTCTTTCTTCAAAAGGAAAAAAAATTCTGTCAAACAAGAACTATACCATGTTTATGATTGGAATAAGCGGCATTCTGATATACTTTGGCATAGCTTTTGCCAAAGAAGCATTAAGTTAACCACAATCTATTGGTTCAATTTCAATCCCACATTCTTCATTTAATTCAATTATTTTGTCTACAAGATTGTCACAAAGCTCTGGATCCAATGTTTTTTGATATTGTTCCAATTCATTTACAACAGTCACATGCTTTATTGGACAACTATTAACAAACCAGATATTGTACAAAATAATTGCAGTCAATACTGCCATAGCCAAAATTATGCCATATTTTGAAATAGTACTCATTTTAGTTCCTAGAAACATCTATCTCCATGGTAGAAACGTTTCGTTCTCTTCCATCCAGTGAAGTCATACGCTCTGAAAATATCCGTACACCGGTTATCTTGTAACCCATAGCGTCGAGTCTTTTTACAATCGTCTGTGAGACATCTACAGCAGTTGTTATGCTTTTGCCCCTTGCCTTTATGGTCACAGTAGGTTCGTTTGCAATAAGAGTAAGAGTAGCATTGACATATGTCATGATAGGTTTCTTTCCAATGAAAATTATGTTTGGAGGACGGCTCACAGCCCCATCTCAAGATGTGTTTTATTTAATGGTTGAGATTTTCTTTTTCTATAAATTTTTGTAAGATATTTTCTACTTCGTCAGGAGACAATGATTGTTTTATAGAATCTACCAATTCTTTTTCATCTATTTCATAGCAGTTTAACATATCATTTTGATCTTTGAAAAAAAGCATAACCTTATCTTTAAATATGCAGTGATATAGTTTGTCTATTTCCATTTTTTCAGGGTTTATTTTTACGCCTTCTGATTCTGCAGTTACTGGATAATCCATGGTTTTAGCATATTTTTAGAAGATATTTAGATGATTTGATTCGATAATGTAATAAGCATTTTTCTAGTTTTAGAGTCAGATGGAACAAAGAATTGTTTTTCATGTTGATTTCGATTATTTCTTTGCTCAATGTGAAGAACTACGCAATCCAGATTTAAAGACAAAACCTGTTGCAGTTTGTGTGTTTTCAGATCGTGGTGGAGACAGCGGAGCAATAGCGACTGCGAATTATCTTGCAAGAAAATATGGAGTAAAATCAGGCATGCCAATTAGGTTTGCCAAAAAAAGATTAGAAAGCGTCAAGGATGCAGTTTTTCTTCCAACTGACTTTGATTATTACTCTGAAATATCACAAAACGCGATGAACGTAATGAAAGAATTTGCAGACATCTTTGAGTATGTGGGTAGAGATGAGGCGTATTTGGATGTCTCAAAGAGAGCAGAAGGAAGTTTTATAAATGCAGCACACCTGGCTCAGCAATTAAAAAATGCAATACGACATTCTGTAAAACTTTCATGCACTGTCGGACTATCATCAAATAAACTGGTATCGAAAATTGCTTCTGATTTTAAAAAGCCAGATGGATTAACAATTGTTCCACCAGATAATATTGAGGCATTCTTGGATCCGCTTCCAATTAGATCAATTCCTGGCATTGGCAAAAAAACAGAAGAAAAATTTACAGAGATGGGCTTTCAGACCATTTCAGAATTAAAAAAACTCGATGTCTTTTCACTTAACAGTCAGTTTGGAAGAAAAATTGGAACTTACATTTACAATGCAGTAAGAGGAATTGATGATGAACCTGTTGCACCAAGACAAGAAGCAACGCAGTATAGCAGAATAACTACACTAAAGGAGGATTCAAAAGAATATGATTTTCTTGCAAAAGAACTTGAAAGATTATGTATAGACGTTCATGCGGCCATACTAAAGGACAATTTAATGTTCAAATCAGTAGGCATACAGTTTGTACAATCAGATTTATCAAACAAAACCAAATCTAAAACTCTCCGAAACTCTACCTCAAGTCTTGATGAACTCAGAAAAACAGTTTTACAACTTCTTGGAGAATCTTTGGAGAATCAGAAAATGCTGATACGTAGAATAGGCGTAAAAGTGTCAGACCTTTCTGAAGTCTCAGGCCAGGACAGTATTACTAGGTATTTCTGATATCAAGCCCAACATGAGACAATAGTCTTTTGTGTTCTTGCGGTGTTATCCATTCTACAAAGAGATAATCAATAATTTCTTCATCGTTCATTCCCAATCGTTTTGCTTCTTTTACCGCTACTTCGTAGGCCTCAATTTCTGTTGGCCTATCAACGTATGAATAGGATTTGTTATAAAGATCAAGACCGGCTCGTTGTTGTTTTACATGTACAAGCTCATGGACAATGTCAAGATACAGTATTTTTGGTTCAGAATTTTTTAAATGATTAAACCCTATTATGATGGAAGCATCTTCATTTTTTACAAACATATAATGATCTTTTTCTTCCACTATCACATTTGTTTTTGAAAAGACGTCATCAAGTTCATTTTTTGTTTTGAACACTTCCATCAGAATTGGCGAGTGTTTTAATCCATCAAAAATATCATCGAGGGAATATGTTCCTGGTGTTATGTCTCTATTGATTTTTATCATGTTCTTTTGCAATTTCAAGTTTTTTTTTAATCCGTTTTGTTTCTACATATGTTACTACAAGTAAGAAGATGAAAAGCCACGGTAAGAACATTATCTCTCCTGCTATAGAATGAAATTCTTCAAACTCTGCAACATTTGTTGATACTTTAAGTGCGAAAAGAGATAAGGAGAATATTCTAATCATGTTTACGCTTATCGTGCCAATGATTCCCAGAATAAAATAGACTGCCTTTCTTTTTGGCGGAATGTTCATTTTAAACAAAAAGGCCATCATGACTAGTGAGTAAATTATGACGCTGTGTACGCCTGCAGAAGGCCAGAATACTTGCAGAGCAAATGGACCGTGATCTCCTTTTAGAAACATTATGTTATCGCGTGCACTTGCAATACCCAAGTCCAACACATTGATGATCCATGCATTTGTTTTGACTAGATATGGAACCACGTATTGTAATGGACCTAGAGTATCATATGGAAAGAATGCATCAAGTGATAAAATTACTGCAGTGCCCGCAATGAATATCGGTCCTGCAGGAGATATTCTGATCCATTTTTTGCCAAACAAAATACTCATAGATGAAACTAGAAATATCGCCATAACAACAAAGTCCCACAACCAAGTCCACGAATAGATCAGTTGAACGTTGTATTGTGGAGCAATTGAAATAATATAATCTCGTAAACCAAATTCAAGGCTGACAAGATATATCATTGTAAGAGCCGCTAGGGGTATTACCGCAAGTAATTTCTTTTTAGGTACTCCAAGTTTCAATCCAACAAGTTCTGCAACCATGAATGCCATTGCAAAAAGAAACCCGCCTCTTCCTTGATTCCAACTCAAACTAAAAGAGTCTGGAAAAACAGCAAGAGTAAATATTGTAGGACTAGCAAGTAATAAAATTGCATAAATTACTGTCTTGTCTTGCATCATTTACTCAGCAATATGTGTTAAATAAAAACTCTAGGTGTTAGAAAAAATCAGAGATTGACTTTTGTCTTCTTGCTTTTTGTAGATTACTTTTTGCAAGCCATTCCTTTTTATCTATACTAAGACTCTTACAAGCAAAGTCAAGTCCTTCCTCAAAACTTGGTACGATATTTGGATTTTGTTTCATTGCCATTCTAATTCCTTCTCGTACCTGCCATACACCAAGCGGTACAGCATATTCTGGTCTTATTTCACGCAAAACTATTGCTCCTGCCTGAACTTTGTTTTTGAAAAGATATTCTACTACTCCAAGTCTTGATGCAAAGTGTGCTCCTGCAGTAGCAGGATAATGATCAAGCCCTCTTGCGTCTTCAAAATCAGAACCAAATCCAATATTTCCCTGCTGATCATACCACGCTTCTTGCATCTCAAACATCCATCTACTCGGAAATAAAACTACAGCAAAAAAGTTGCCAAGATGATCATATGTAAAAACTCGGCAGCTATCAATTATGTCAAATTCCATAATTTCTAAAACCAGTGATTTTGAAATTATGTCGTCTGTTGCAGTTATGCTCCAACGAGTTGGAACAAGTCTTCTGTTTTTACCAAACATTCCAATGCTAAAGCATTTTTGAATTCGTGATATCTCAATACCATTGTTGTATAATTGTAAAACAGAATCCTGAGCTAGCAAGTCTTTGTCGTAAAAGGCTTTTTGGATATTTTTGTCAGAAGATGAATTTGAAAATTTTGCATTCTTTATTTCTCCAATTGGACCAAATGGAGCATTTTCACCGTCAATTGATGTCATATGATTTGTCATTTTAAGAAACTCGATATCAGAATCTATTGGTCTTGTTGCCATGGCAACTTCCTGCAAGTTTTCAATGTATTTTCCTTGAGGATTTGAGATTTTGACTTGCTGTGTTCCTCTCACAAGGCTCAGTCTATAATTTACAATTTCTTCTATACTTTTTCCTAACCAACGTTCTGGTAGATCAAGTATCATGGTATCACCATGTATTGGAGGCAACATTGGTCCAACTGCGACTTTTGGATAGCCATATGAGCCTACAAAGACAGATGGGGGAGTGGAGCCACTAATAAAATTAGAAGAAAAGAGATTGCCATATTTTGATAAATATTCATTCCAGTTAGATTCTATTGCTTTTCTTATTTCAGCTGCAGTTCTACCCAATAATATCTATGTTGTATAGCAAGTAATAATCTTGTATAATTGGCCAATATTCACCTCAAGTTAGTTTCTTTGTTATAAAAAATTAGAATCATGAATCCGGATCAACGTTCAAATTAATTTAATAGGTCCGTATATCTGGAAAGAAATAACATGGCTGACTCTGAAACTTTTGGCATAGAAAAAGGATACGGTCAACAAGCTATTGAATTTATGAATGAGGAAGCAAAAAAAGAAGGATGGAAATTTGAAGCTAGGCTGTATAGTTATGAAATAGAAACAAAAAATTTTGGTCCATTTGAAATGTTTTCATGGATGGGTGATGTCAAGTCTGCACGTGACCTTGTTATAAGAGCAAGTAAACGCTTCAAAATCAAAGTAATTGAAGGCGCATACAAATCAAAACTCATATTGTTGAGACGTGAGAAAACTGAATATGCCTTGGTTAGAAAAGGTGATAGAATGATTGGTCACCTTGAATTTTCTGCACCAAGAATCAAAAATAGCAAATGGATAGTAAAATTAGAAGAAAGAAGATAAAATGATTACAATTTTGTTTTTGCCAACATCTGTGCTACTCGGAGAGGTTCTGGTACAGATCCTTGAAGAGTCATAGCGTTTAGTAGATTTTTTGTTTCCTGTATTGTACATCCTTCTATTCTCACAAATACGTCATGTCCTGTATGAAGAGAGATTTTTGTTCTCTGACCAAGTCTGTGATATTCTTCAATTTTTAATTGATAAGAATCAGGAAAATGGTATTTTATAGCATCTTCGATTCCCTTAGAGTCTTCATATGTCACTCCGATGACTGGGATTTTTAACCGATCCCAGATTTTTTTTATATCAACTATATTGTACATTGATATGATAAGACCTGAAATCATTACAAAACTAATGTCATCGCGATTTAGTTTTTGATGCATTTGTAATATGGCATCAGTTGCATCATTTCCTTCTATTGTACTATGCCCAAATACAAAACCGTCTATTATAAAATCCCGTCGCATTACAACTCCAGCTAGATGGGAGATCTTTTCGTTTTCTTTGAAGCTTTCTGCAATAGCTAGGCCCCTAAGTCCTTTTTTTTCAATGTGAAGATGGTGCATCTTTTTTCATCTTGAATCTTCGATAAACGAAGCTTATCACTATAAGAAATATTGCAGTGATTGCAGACCACGTAGCAAATGCGATAATGTCTGGATTTGCCATATAATCAGAATGTCATGTTATTATTTTTAGTTATGTTGTCTTCCATCTCTTGAATAGTTTGTGCTCTATGTTGAATTGGTCAAGACATTTTCCTACAGTGTGATTCACCAAATCATCTATTGTCTTAGGCTTGTTATAAAAACCCGGAATCGGAGGAAGAATTGTCACGCCGATTCTTGCCAGTTTTAACATATTCTCCAAGTGAATACTACTAAATGGTGTCTCTCGTGCAACCAAGACAAGTTTTCTTGATTCTTTTATTGTCACGCCAGCAGCTCTTGCTACAAGTGTTTCATCATAACCGTTTGCGATGGCAGACAAAGTCTTCATACTACATGGAATCACAATCATTCCATCGGTTTTGTGTGTTCCACTAGATACGCTAGCTGCCATGTTAGAATCATCAGAATAGCTGTCTACCACCGATTTTACATATTTTAGATCATATTTTGTTTCTAAAACTAGGCATTTTTTTGCCCATTCTGAAATGATCAGATGAGTTTCGATGTTTAATCGCTTAAGAGATTCAAGCATTTTTATTCCATAGATAATTCCAGTACTTCCAGTAATTCCAACAACTAATCTCATGAGTACTTCACCACACAAAAAGAAAAAAGAGTTTCTGCCATTTTAATCTAGGTTATTTTCCCACTACCAACTATTCTTATCGTTTGAGACTCGGGTTTAAGAATAACACAAATGTCATTTTTTTCAAATACAGCAGGCTTTCCTAGTGACAACTTCATAGGATTCAGAGAGGTCATCTTTGCAGGTCTGATTTGCAGGCCTATATTGACCAGAAACATTTGATTTTCTGCCAGTTCTCCTTTGAAAAATGCATTTTGTTGATAATCCAGAGTTATCTCTTGTGCAATTGTCATAGAATCAGGTATGCATAGTATGTCCCCTCTTTGAACATCGTCAAGCGTTATTCCTTTTACTGAAAGACCCACGCGTGCAGGAGAAACTGCTTCGTCTACAGCATCATCATGCATTTGTATTGATTTTATTATAACGTCAGAACCTTTTGGCAAGAGTTTGAGATTATCGTATGTCTTTACTTTACCTTGTACTACTTTACCTAGTATTACAGTTCCAACACCCTTGACATCAAAACAGTGATCTATCACAATTCTGACATTACCATCTTTTGATATTGGTTGTAATAGTTCTGCTTCTTTTTTTAGATCTGTAAAGTCAACTAGTTTGTATTGTTCCACTACAGTTCCTTTTATCATAGTAAGAAGTTTGTTTCTATCAACATCATATGAATGGCTTAACAATCCTTGAGTTTTTTTTAAACTATCTAGTGCAACTATTTGTTCACCTGTAAATTTGTCAAGTTTTGTCACGTAAAATAGAACATATTCACCCATGTTTATTGCCTGAAAAAGTGGTTGAATCTTTTCAGGAAATCCGGTTGGCAGTGTCCAGGTCTTGACAGACTCTGATTCTTTTTTGTCATATATGGTAAGATCGGTAGTAGTGCCTTTTTTGCCAAATTCTTTTGCAACTGCTTCATCACCAAGTAAAGTGTAGTTAATTGATTTCATTTTGTCACGTGTGTGGATTCATCAAAAGTTTACTTGTAAAAAATCTTTGTACGAACTATTCTTTGAGCTTACTTTCCTTGAATGCCTCTGAACCATACCAACAATATCTGAAATAGTCAAGACACCACTCATGAAACGCTTTGTCTTGGCTGTAAAACATCTCACTTATGTCAGCATCATCATCCAAAGTAGGAAACATTACACAGGCTTCATTTTCGCTTAAAAATACACCTATTTTAACATCTTTTCTCATTTTTCTTTCAACAAGGCCATTTTTGGTTAATGTCTTAAAATCGAGTTTGTCAATCAATTGTTTTCTGCCTTTTGGTACAATTGTAGATTCAGAAAAGATAGAATTTATTTTTATACCTTTTTTTGCTTTGTTTGCAATCGGTTCAATAAGGTCAAGTGGTTCTTCCAACAAAATGCCATAAATGTACTCATTTGCATTTTCAATAATATTTTTCCATCGCTCCATAACTTTTGTGAATCCTTTGGTGTATTGATTTTGTTCTAATGCACCAATTCTTTGGACATATTTTTGTGGAAGATCACCGAAGTCATGATTTTTAAAATATTTTCTATTTGCTGCTACAAAAGCCAGAGATGGAATCTGATTGCATACTGTCATACCGTATGTTGTAAGATGATAGCTTCCATCTGTGTCTTTTTCAATCAGATCTGCCTTTACAAGCCTTTCAAAGTTCCTAAAAACTTCCGGTACAGTAGCACCTAATTCTTTAGCAATAATAGAAATTTTGGATTTTTTTATAAAGAGGCGAAATATTATTTCTAGTCTTTGTTCACTGGCAAATTCCAGAAAATCACGTGCTATTTCGTTAGAACGCACATGCTAGTATTGATAACAACGAATCTAAAGATTATGTAAAACTATGATTCTGGCCAGTTTGAGCCGTATTCAGGGCATATACCTCTATATCCGTGATATTTTGGGTCTAAAATAACATACGCATTTTTAGGGCCGCAGCTCTCACATTCTACTGTCGTTTTACTCATATTTGTATTCGAGATTACCTTGATATTAATATCAGTTAACATCATAGCTAACTAGTTGCATTCATAGCTAAATGATTAATTCTATGATGCACCACTGTTTGGATATCTGATACGGTTGATATCTAGTACAACGTATTCCTAGCAGATCTGTGACAGAAGTATGATGTTTTTTCTAAATAACAGTTCCGCCACTACCGCCTTCAATCTCAGTTTTGTACGTAATTTCCACCACCCAGTTTCATCAGTAGAAATATGGTAATAGCATGATAATAATCCAATTTTGTAAACAAGCTGAATATTTGCATTTTTGGAAAGTGTGTCTTATCAGTTTGCCAGTAGAACAAAAGATTGACAAGATAATGACTGAGTTGTGTAGAAAGTGTGGTGAGTTGTTACTAGAGTTTTCCTTCTGCGTTAGATGTAAAGAGTCAATACAACAAATATGTAGTGCGTGTAAGAAAACTACAAAAGAACAATTCCATCAGTATTGTATATATGAATTACACATACTCAAGATATTTCCAATTACACCTGACCCGTGGTTAGAAAAACGCAAAAAATCAGATGTAACTCCATTACCAATTTCACATATAAAAAATAAGATAATAATACCAACATATGAAAAAAATAACGCAGTTCTTGCAATAGCAAAGGTGCTAGAAAGAATTGGCAAACCTGTACTAGAACAAGTATGCAGTAGAATATATTCAAAATACAATTGTAATTTAATTGACTGTTATGACAATCCAGAATATCTGGCTGATGTATTAAAGGAAATGTTTGGCTCCACGTACAAAGATATCATAGAAACAATTGAAGAAAACGTGGAAGACTATGTACCAGAGGAACCAATCAGGGAGTTTCTTGCAATTATCAAATCGACTTGATAGTGTAGACTTAGGCGCTCGCTAACCGTCAGTCTCCAAGGTAGGAAAGATGGTTTTTCTGTTTTTTGTATAAAAACAAAGCCTAGTTTTTTTAGTTCATTTCTTAATGATTTTGAATCCAATCTAACTCTAACAGAATTTTTTCCTCGCTCAAAGTCATAAGGATCAGAAATTATCAATATTCCTTTTACTTGAGATGAGACAACTTTGAGAAAATCAAGTGGTTCGATTAGTTCTAAAACGTTTAGCCCTATTACCAATTCAAATTTTCTTTTCCCAAACGGGGAAAAAAGTGAATTTGCTACAAAATAATCCACGTTTTTACGAACATTTTTTTTGGCTTCCAAAATAGCAAAAAATGACTGATCTATGCCAAAGACGGTTTCGTGTTTTTGTGCCAAAATTTTTGTTATATGTCCTATTGAACAACCATGTTCCAGAACAAGTCTAGATTTAGGAATTTTTTTAAGTGAATTTTTTATGTGTGAGTAAAATTTTGATTTTAAACTATTTTGGTATGTGATAACCCAACGTTTTTCTAGATTAGTTATATCCTCAAGGTTTTTGTTTATTTTTGCAAGCGAATCTTTTAACATGTTTTTCAATATAGAATTTTTAGTACTAATCATAAGATGACCTCCTAACTGTGTCCTATTGGAAAGATATGCTGAGAGATTAGGCCATAAGATAGGTACTTTTGAAATTATTGGATATTTTGCACCGCAATTTTTACATAAAATAATGCCCTCGTCGATTTCGTCAGATTTTTCAAATACTTGTAATTCTAATTCAGACTTACAATTAACACATCGTAGATGTCTTAGACTAAATTCATGCATCTTAATTCAAGATTTGATTTGTACAAAAGAGTCTTTTGGATGACAAATCAGGTCTACGTGATGAACAAATCACAGTCAAAAGACGCATCAAAAGCTAGCTCCTAGTTGGCATTGATTCAATGCCAGTACTTTTATGGTATTTGGTACAACCAGATATTATGAAAGCAAAGTTTAACACTTCATGTACGTCATGCGGGGATCAGATAAAAACCGGTAAGGAAATTGCAAGAGATCAAACAGGAAAATGGGTTCACAAATATTGCGCGACAGAAACTATAGATCTTCCTTGAAAATCATTGCAAGAATCTAGGAATTTTTTTAATAATATGAGATAATGAAACTCTGCCTGGTCCTGCAACAATGATTGATAAATTGCTAACCAGTAATAACAGATCTAGTTCAAAACCGCCTTGTCCTGTCAAGTTTGCAGCATGTTTTACATGAAAAATTGCCCCAAGCATGACTATAGATAGTATTGAGGCAGAAATTCTTGTCAAGACACCAATAATTAAAAGAATTCCAGGTACAAATTCCCCAAGGGCAATAAAAAACTGCATCTCAGCTGGAATTCCAATTTGGTTTAAAAATCCAACAAAACCAGGATTAAATTTTCCTAAACTATGAGCGATGAATATCGTTCCAACGACTACTCTAACTCCAAAATGAATAATACCGTGTAACTTGCTTTCCCTAAATTTTGCTTCAGTCAACTCTTGAAATGATTTTTACAAGGTACTTACTTAAACCTAACTAGATTTTTTTAGCAAATGTTTTAAAATCCGAGTCATACCAAGTTGTTTTTGATTCCTTGTATCCTGGTAATTTTGCATTAATGGCAATGTGCGAAAAATCATTTTTACCTATAGCACCATGCCAATGAAGTTTATGTGCAGGTATGTATACTGCATCACCTTTTACAAGATTGATGCTCTCAGTTTTTTTGATTTTAACAGTAGAGCCATTATTTTTAGCAGAAAATATCACAAGCATTCCCTTCCCACCAGTAGGAATTAGTGTTTGGCCTGCCTGATGATAGTGAATTTTTGTTCTTGCCCCTCTTTTGAAAGTCACATGATA
>CAYSWR010000023.1:12907-22558 GCA_964434855.1 uncultured Nitrosopumilaceae archaeon
CTGCCTGATGATAGTGAATTTTTGTTCTTGCCCCTCTTTTGAAAGTCACATGATAAATTTTCTCTTCTTTTGACCGTATCACTTTTGATATGTCCTGCATTAGGATATGTCCTACAAAGTAATTTTTCGTTTTTTTCACCAGTTTTTTATCCATTTTCACCGTAAACACATTTCCTTTTTCCAATTAATAATCATATTACATGTATCAATAATAATCCATTGGTACTTCATATTTGATTCTCAATGGTGAAAATCATCTTCAATCTTTAAATTCAAAGTTTTTGTTTTTGTTTTGACGAGAGCGCTACTCATGCCATGTTGCTCTCTCCACCATATTCTGTTATGGCGTTCTCGTCAGATGATATTTAGTAGATTATTGTAGCCATAATGGTGTTTATAATATGAAACTTCATCTTATTGTCGCGATTTTAGGATCTTCCCTAGCGTTACAGTATCAAGATTTGATCTTATTTTTCCTGTTTTGATATCATTATTCCATTCATTTATTTTATTGAATTTTTTCTGATCATGTATAACACTTAGTGCTAGGTTTTTATCAATTTTCCAATATTCTATAAGAGATTGTACGGTATATTGTAGATCAGAATCTTTGAGTATTGGCCAGTGTCTGCAAACCAGATTTTCTACAGACATGGACAATAACCCAAGACGTTTTCTTAGCATCGCTAAAAGTTCCGTGATTCTGTGTGGATCTTCTAACGCGCCCCATGAGACAGACATCATTTTGCCCTCCTGATTGCTTTTCTCACTTTGGATAAAACTCAGTTTAACCGAATCCACCTTACCCGTAATGTTTAGATGATCATCATCTTGTTGTATTTTCCCTCCAAGTTCAGTTATCATTGCAGTAAACGCATCAATTCGTTCTTTCTCAATTTTATCAAGGTATATTGCTAATGTCTCTGTTTTTTTCTCATCTTCCAAGTCAATTGCTTCAGATGATCGATATAGATCTATTTTGGCAGATGCAAGAACTGATCTTACTAATTCATAATCTTCTTCGTCAAAACTCATAAAGTCTATTATTTTTTTATCTGATTTAAATCTCAGAAGAGTACTGATAATTTCTTCTGGAATATTTTCTAGATAATCAGTTTTGATAAACCCAATTTGATTTTTTTTGTCTGTTTGCCAGTATGCCTTTATAGGTTCAAACTGTGTTACTGTGATGTTATATGCAGCACGTTTTTCCATTGGTACTAACGTTGGTTTTCCGCCACTTGTAATGGTACGAAAATATTTTTCAGTTTCAAGATCAGTTGATTTTAGTACCGTACCAAGTTTTACTTTGACTACAAACTTTTTTCCTGAAACATCGAGTGCTTGCCAAGTTCGCGATTGTGGGTCAAATTCTTGCCAAGATTCGTTGTGGGTAATCTCAATTTCAGATAATTCTCCTAGTCTTCGTATCTCAGGTTTGTACAGTTTTACTAAAACTTTCACATGATCTTCCAAAGTATGAACCGTAACGCCTACCCCCCAAAGAGAGTCAAGAAAATCCTTGCGATTAGATTTATCCAAAATACAAGTCCAGCGTCGGTTTATTAATTTCGGTCTGGCGTTTAGCCTATTAAGAATACGATCTATTTTGTTTTGTTGTGAAAAGTGAATAGAGCTAATCTTTGTAAAAGTTCCCTTGTAAGTTTCACAAAGATTAGGCATTCCTCTAAAAAAACATGCATCACAATATTCGAGTGGATCCAATCTAAATTACCTTCATTTTAAATTAAACTGTGAAAATCTCCTATATTCATGTATACATTGGCTCTCAGTTTAGCAATATTTTTTATTTCATAAATTATATCTTATTGAAATGACAGATCTTTCTCGAAACGACAAAATGATCCTGCTTCAGTATGCCATAAACAAGTATGAAATAGAGAACGTCCTAATTGAAAAACTCAAAGACATTCTTTCGGAAAAAGACATCAATATGACATTGGACACTTTAATTGGTACACAAAAGGTTCGCAGAATTGGTCCAGATGTTTTACAAAACAACATCAGTCATACGGGTGAGCTCCAAGATCTACCAGATCATTTGAAAACCATAGTGGATAAATTGTAAACTAGATCTCATTCGCAAATAATAGATTTTATTGAGAAATTGTTTCTCGAATCAATGGAAAATAAGATTCAATTATCTCACCAATCATCATCATTTCTTCAGTAGTGGCCTGACGCTGGTATTTCAGTTTGAATGCAGTCATAGTGCTTCCCAAAATCTGACCAACAATGCTGCCATAAAGAAAGTCATATTCATGTTCAAACTTCCAATCATGTTTTAATTTAGAATATTCTTCCTTGAATGTTGGAATACTCATTACTATCACATGTATATTTTCTTCAATAATTTTATGAAATTCGGGAGTAAGTGACATTAGAATATCTTTGGAATTAGATGAATTTAAGATTAGTATTGCCACGCACTTGTTATATTGTTCCACCAAGCACGATAGGGTTTTGGATCTTTTTTTATTTCTTCGCTTATTCTTTGCTCTATTGCAAAGTACATGTTTTCCATAGCATCAACTCCACCATCAGCAAATAATTCTTTTCCAATTTCATGCACTCTCTGTTTCTTTTCAGGGTATTGTTTTGCTTCTGGATCATTTTGTAAACAAAATGTTAACAGATCAATCATTTCTTCTTCAAGCATCGCATCCAATCTAATCTAATATTATGAATATCAAGTTCTATAAAAATACCTAATAAAAAACAAAATCAATTATTGGACATGATTTTTTAGCTGATTTAACTTCTGTTTTTTGCCATTCATTTGCGTATAATTTTATTTAATTTTAGTTGTACTAGTTCTAAAAATAAAAAAGATATGAATGGAGTTATTTATCTCCAATCAAAAAGAGTACATTTGCAGTTGTTGTGACATCTTGTTCAGACTGGAAGATTGGCGCAGAAGCCTTTACCTCATATCCTGCATCTGCCCGTGAATAGTAAGGTATTGGCGGTGGCGGATAGCCAAAGTCTGATAGTGACACCAGTTTTACTCCAATTATTTTCTGTTCTAGAGGATCTAGTGCTAGTTCAGCTTTTGACTTTGCATTCATTACTGCCTTTCCAATAAGATCGTCCTGTATGGCAAGTTGTTTTTCAGGCGAGAGTGAAAAGTAGACACTGTCTACTCGGTTTGCTCCAGCTTGTACTGCCGCATCGATAATGTCACCACCTATGGTCAACCTTTCAGTTTTTACAGATAAGATGTTAGATACTCTGTATCCAGTCAGCTCTGATCTTACATATACTCCTGTTTTTGGATCAATGATGTTATCATAGATAGGGTAGATGCTAAAGCTTGAAGTGCGGATTTCATCTTCTGTAATTCCTAGCTTTTTGATTGCGTCAACAACTTGGTTCATTGCTTCGTTGTTTGTATCAATTGCTTCAGTTGCAGTCTTTGCTTGCGTCTCTACACCAAATTGTATGTTCAAGAGATCTGGATCAACCGAAGTCGTTGCAGTTCCAGTTACTGAAATTGTTTTTTCTCTCGATGGCGGTATGACCTGTTGTGCAAAAGCCTGATTTTCAGATGTCTGCATGCTAGCAAAAGCTGAGCTTGCAATTATTGCAATAGCTGCAAATGCTACCAACATGATTTTGTTTGTATTTGTTGTCATTACCACCAGTATAGTTAACAGTGTTTATAGGCTTTGATTAAATTTGAATTTAATCTAATTTTTTACTCAAAAGTTATAAAATAAGACCTAATTATTTAATATTTTTATTTTAGTCACACATATGAAAAATCTAATTTTTAAGAACCTCTAGAATTATTGATACTATGCTATTGTCTTCATTTTTCTTTTAAGATAAAATCTTGTTATCAAAAATCCACTTAGAAATATTGCTGCTCCACCAAGCAGTGCAATTAAAATCATAATCGGCTCGCTTGTAAAAATTGATGGTTCTGGAATTCCACCACCTTGACTTAGAAGAGTATCTGCTGAACGTGCAGATTCAGTAGATGGGACAGATTCGGTAGTTTTCATCATCATTTCTGGCCCTGTCTCTGTCTCTGATGGTACAACATCAGTGATCATATTATTATTTGTAAATTTTTGCATAGCATAGATTATTGGCGCACTAACAGCTAAAGCTATAAAGCTTGCCATGTATTGACGCAGTTTTAATAAAACAGACTCTCTTCTCGGTTTTGAATTAGTTCCATTAACCATTGGCCCTTCAGGTGGAATTATCACAAGAGCAGTCTTAACAGGACCATAATACTTCATCTGTTTGTTTTTTGAGCTTAGTCCTATTTTTTCTACTTTGACTAGTCCCACGCTTAGTAAGCGATTAATATGCCAATTAATTAGTGGCAATGAAATGTTAAGTGCCTTTGCCAAATCATTAGGACTTGCAATACCTTGTGATACCTTACCAAAGATGGCTCTTCCTGTATCATTAGCAAGTTCTTCGCCTATGATTTTAATTCGTTCATCTTCCGTACTTATTATTTCAAGATATTCTTCAGCTTTAACTGATAGATCAGAATCTGAAATCTTTTCGTTGGTATCTTCAGGCATCATTTTGTTATTGACCATCAGTTTAAAATATGTTCTTTGTAGATATGATAATTTCGAATCTATTATACACAGACTTTAAGTATGAAGATAAAAAAATCCGATTATGTGTGATACTATTGATGAGATACAAGCAGCACAACTAGCCATGGCATTTGCACGTGCTCGTCAATAGCGAACGGCAGACAAACCTAAAGAAGAAAAACCTTTGGAAGCAATAGCACAGTAAAATTATGAAAAAATGCCTCATTTGTGGCTGTAAGGATCATCGCCTAGTAGGTTGCACTATGCACTGGTCAAAGCGCTGTAGTTGTCATAAAGAAAAATAAAATTTTGAACATAGACATGAAATATGTGACATATTAGATTTTTGTCTTTTCTGATTCTGCTTTTAGTTGTATTATAGATCGCAGAATTAAACTGGATAGTCCAAGATTTGCAGTTAGGAATCCTGCAGCTTCTTCTAATGCATTTTTACCCCTATAGCCCTCATCATACGTCATCTCAATTTCTCCTTTGTCAGTCTCAACCAAAACTGTCATCAAGGAATATGGACCAAGTTTTTCGTCGTGTTTTTGAAGATAGAGACACAATTGAATTTTTTTTATAGTAAAGCCCTGTTCGATAAAATTGCCGTATGACAATAAAACAATCGTCTTGTCTGGCGCTTTATTGATTCTTTGTGGATTTATGACATCAATTACTTTCACAATTTATGAAACATCATTGTGACTAAATAGGATTATCATCTGTTAATTAGGTTTTAGATACAGAATCAACCTTTTTCTTTATTATATATTTCATAAGAAATTTTTTCAAGTAGCTTCATTTTTGATTTTAATGCCTTTTTGTTATGATCATAGTTTTTCTTTTCCACTAATGTTTGAAGACGCATTAACTGTTCCATAGTTAAAGCTCTCAGTCCTTTTTGTGATACAATTTCCAATAGCATTAGTCTTTCTTGATCGTCATCTTCAATAGAATTTGTCACAAGTCTTAATTGAATTTCAGGGTTTAATTTAGGTTAATCTCTGGTTCTTGGAAGTTTGCCGTACTTGTCAAAGGATTTTTGTACCTCCTGGTTAGCAAATCCATGTTGTATGTTAAGGTCTTTGAGAAGGCCAATAATTTCTGTTCTACTCACAGATCCAATCTTAGAATATGCCTGCCTGGCCGCCTCATAGCTTCCTCCATTTTTTAGAACGCTATCCATTGCAGCACGTGCGAGCTTGACTTTTTGTTCATGATAATTGAACTGGCTCCAGAATATATCATGATGAGTCTGGTTTATTCCAGAAAGGAATTTGGAAAATGATGCTCGTGGTGTGAAATTTTCCATGTTTTTATTCATGCGTGCAAGATTATTTTGGAATATTTCGTCAGCAATCTTTCTTTGTGTTTCTAGTAATTTTTTGTGTTCGTTAATAGCTAATTGCTTTTTTTGTATCTCTGCAATTTTCTTTTTAGAGATTTCAATATTTTTTAAAACTTTCATTAAAAGTGGGTTCTTTTTTATCTCATCAGTAGCTTTTATTTCTGGTTCACTTTCTAATGAACTTGCGCCAAAAGCTGAATTGTTCGCAAATAATACAAACACAACAAGTGCCGTCATTGTCGTGACACCAAACGCGTGTTTGTTTTTGAATGTCATAATTGTCGAGAGTATGAATTTAGTATTTACCGATTACGTAGAAATGGTTAGCAAGTCTTATTAACATAAATTACATTTTGTGCGATCTAATTAACTAGGAATTCTTTTCGTGTTCTTTCCAAGAACTTTGAGTATATTCTTAATCTTTCAAGTGTTTGTGCAAGTTTCATTTCTGTTCCAGGCGCAGGATGTAGTTTAAAGAAACGTCTTATTTCTGGCTCTTTTTTACTGTCATACACTGTAGATATTGTACCTACAACTCTGTTTATTAGAGGACTGCCAACTCCAAATTTTTTCACGATCTGTTTCCAATTCTTTTTTACCCAAGGCCAAACAAGCTTTCTACCATATGGATTTGAGGCCATACGCATAATTGGTAAATGAAGGTTTTGAGAACGTACTTCTTTTGTTAAAACAAACTTTAATGTTCTTACAAGCAAACGCTCATCTTGAAAAGTCGATAATGCCCCAAGAAACCTCAGCTTTTCTTCTTGCATAGTTGCTTTTCTGAACTGTTTTAACAGAATTTCATAAGTTTTGTTATCTCCACTCCATGCTACAAGTGAATATACCACACTGCGAAGATCTGGGTGAAGTGAGTCTGGTTTTTTCAAAAATTCGTTGAATCGTTTCTTTGCTTCTTCAAGTATTTCTTCATCACCTAACCTGCCAAGTGAACCTATCACAAGACTTCGAAGAAGTGCGGTAGTGTGTTTTTCGCCTGCTTTTTTATCCCATCCAAGCCTGTCAAATAATTTTTGGAAATATTCCTTGTTGTATTCTTTTATCTCATCCCAAAAAACCTCTCCTGATGTTACTAGATATAGAAAATCTAGGCTCCCAGCTAGATCTGATGAAACAAGATAATCATCTTCATCAAGGTACGACTTTGCAAAGTCAAGAAATCTCTTAAGAGCGATTTGACCAGACATGCACAATGCAAAAAAATCATGTTGTAGACCCCAACGATCTGTGTTACTTAGAACTTTTTGTTCTACTAGTTCTTTGAATTTCTCTACTGTTTCATCTCCATATTTTACTCTGTACATACCCATCTGACCAGAGTTTAGCTTAAACCAATCAGTATCTTTCAAGGCGATTATCTCTGATTGTCTCGTCATTAGTTTGAAAGTAAGACTGTCAGCAGTTTTGAGAGAAACCGGTATTACCCATGTTCCTTTCTGAGATTTACTTTCGTTTTCTGCAAGATATCTTTTTTGTGTGAGTGATACTTTGGAGTCTTTTGTAGTAACCTCAATTATTGGGTATCCTACTTGTTTGACCCAGCTGTTCATCATTTTTCTAACCGGCTTTCTTGAAACTTTTTCTAATGCATTCCAAAGGTCTTCAGTTGTAGCATTTCCATACTTATGTTTTGTAAGATAGTTTTTCAATCCATTACGGAAATTTTTCTCCCCCAAAAAGTTCTCAAGCATTCTAAGTACAGTACCGCCTTTGTTGTAACTTATCTCATCAAAGATTTCTCTGACTTCAGAGGGTTTGTTTACCTTAACATCAATCGGATGTGAAGTTTTTAGCGCATCAAGACTCATAGCTCCGCTAGTTTCACCTATTAGAAATTGATCCCACAGATCCCAATTTGGATAATAGTCATGAACAGCTTTTGTCGCCATAAAAGTAGCAAAGCTTTCGTTAAGCCAAAGATCATTCCACCACTTCATTGTAACAAGATTGCCAAACCACTGATGTGCGATTTCGTGCGATATTACTTCTGCAATGTGTTGTTTTGTTTCAGTTGAGGACGTCTTGGGATCGTACAAAAGTATGGTTTCTCTAAATGTAATGGCGCCCCAATTTTCCATTGCGCCTGATGCGAAATCAGGCACGGCAATCATGTCAAGTTTTGGAAGAGGATATGGAATCTTAAAGTAATCCTCATACCATTTTAGGAATTGTTTTGTAAATTGCAATGATAGTTTGCCCAGGTTTTTCTTACCCTTGGTTGTAACAATTCTTATTATTGTTTTTCCAAGTCTGCCTTGCAAGGACTCAAGCTCTCCCACGCCTACATATAGCAAATAAGTAGACATCACAGGTGTACGACCAAACTTGAAAAGTGTTTTTTTGCCAATCTTTTTCTTTGATATTATAGGCATGTTTGATATTGCAGTAAGATTGCCATCTGCAATTACTGAAACATCAAAAGTTGCTTTGGCTTCAGGCTCATCCCAACATGGAAATGCTCGTCTTGCATCTGCAGCTTCAAACTGAGTAGATGCCATGAATTTTGTTTTTCCTTTCTTGTCATTGTACTGGCTTCTATACAGTCCTACAAGTTTGTCATTTAAGATTCCAACAAAATCAATGAAAAGATCTACTTTTCCTTTTATTTTTTCTGGAATTATTACTGTTAGTCCTTCGTTTTTTTCATCCAAGTTTACTTTGGCTTTGAGAGTTTTCCCTTTTATTATGACAAAACAGTTTTTTATTTTAATTTCAGCAGAGTTTAGAATAAATTTGTTTGTTGGTTTGGCAATCTCAACAGATATCTTTTCTTTTCCCAAGAAAGTAAAATTTTTAAAATCTGGTTCAAATGTAATGTCATAATTTTTTGGGCGAATTAGTCTCATGAAACTCTGTTTATTTTATTGGGCTAAGTAAGTCTATCGCATCTAAAAATTATAAAAGATCTAATCAAACCAAGATCGGTTTAACAGATACAACTCACCGGCGTCGATGCTATCTTAATTCTTCTATGTTCTTGTAAGGATCTTTTCTATGATCTTTGAATATAGTTATGTGATGATATACCCCAAATGAGAATATTACATAATACCAGATAAAGAGAATGTCCACTGGGTGTCCCTCGTAGTAAGAGCCATCGTTGCTGGCAAGCAGAAATCCTGTATCTGCGATTGCCTCAAATACGATTGCAATGCACATTAGTGTCCATAGAAAATTTACTTTCCCCCCAAAAAATAAGATAAGACCAGTTATTGCAGGAATCAGAATAATTGCGTCACTAATTGGATAAGATACTCCTACTGCAAACTCCAGTAGGTCGGTTTCCATATATTCCAAACTTACGATGTATAATGATAAAGCTAACAATGCAACCGATATTGTCGTGGCAAGGGAAATCGTTTTTTTATTAATTGAGTTTTTCATTGGTTTAAGATACAATATCATAAACACAAACAAAAATGGATATCCTGCTAGCCAAAATGCATCGGCTTCAGATGGAAACAGCTCCTCACCTGTTGCTAAGTTATAATATAATGAAATTCGCTCCGCAATAAACCACAATATGGCAAAAATAGAAAATAGAATCCAAGCTTTTCCATGAGCTCCTTTAATGCCAAATCTCTTTGATAAAATAATAGATAAAACAACAAGGGATACGGTTACAGGAATGTAAAGTATCAACGATACTGCTGTTGCAACCTCTTTTCCATACAAGTTTGCAACAACTATTGC
>CAYSWR010000024.1:0-21036 GCA_964434855.1 uncultured Nitrosopumilaceae archaeon
ACATGGTCCGTCAGAGATGGTATCATCACAATAACTAATACGCCAAGGATGAGGGATGCTCTTACCTTTGGTAGTCAAGATTGATGATTCCATACTATTGTACTAAACTTTGGAAGAGAAGGGTTTGTTACTGTCTAGAGTGTGGCAGAAAAGCACCAGCCTTGGTCAAAAAAGATACCGATGAACCAGAATGTCCTTATTGTTTAGAATAGATTGTGGTATAACTACATTAAACCTCACATGGGTCTTGAAGGAAAGACACCTGCTGATCTTGCAGGTATCAAAATAGAAGGAAATAACAAGTGGATGACACTTATTCAAAATGCGAGGAAAAATGGCATTCGCTGAAGATTGGAGAAAAATGCTTGATTATTATTTTGAAACAGAAAAGCAATTCATAGAATTAAGCAGGATTATCCCATTAGATAATTTATCAGAAACTTACTCACCAAATTTATTTGGTATTTTACAAATGTCATGTAGCCAGATCATAAATATAATGAGATTGTTATGTGATAAACTCGAGCTTAGATATAATGACGATAATTTTCCATCATTCTACGAACAGCTCAATGTACATGAAGTGTTAGAAAAACAACAGGTAGCTTTGCTCAAAGCACAAGGCGGAGTAATACCTTTTAGAAAAAACGGTGATGAACCACCAATCTGGTGGACAGCTTATAATAAAACTAAACATAATCTGCCACAGGGATTCAAGTCTGGGAATATTGGTAATACAACAAATGCTTTAGCTGGTTTGTACTCTCTGCATTGTATGTGTTATTATGCTGAACTTGTACCAAAAAATGATTTTTTGGATGATAAAAAATGGTGCGTGCTTGATTCATTACCCGTTACTATCAATAAAGATGTTCATAGACAATCAACAGATTATCGTCCGAGATCGGAGGCTTTCTATTGTTTATCTTATTTTAAAGGAGAAGGAGCTGACATTGGAATATGAGCCGACATTTTACAGAGAGAAAAATCAATGGACGTGCTACTAACTTGACAGAACCCAAAAACAACGTATTGATTAAGAAGTGGTCCGCACGACGACAAAAATGGTAAATAATATATATTTTATATCATTAATCATCTAATTGTATAAATTTTAATCAATCACCTGAGATCATAAACGAGAATTTTTTATCATACATACAATCTACTTTCTAACATCAAGTCAAACCAAACCCAGAATTTAGTTGATTCTTTACAGTTTGAGAAATTGTAACTTTTTAGATTCTGGAAAAAAAGAAACGAACAAAATTTACCATGTTATGGATATGATTTTATTTGGTAAAAATAGACCCCTCTTGTGGAAATATTATACATACTCATAAACTGCGACTTGGGTTCAGAAGTTGACATAATCAATGAGTTTATGAAAATACCTGAAGTAAAAGAAGTACGGGGAACCTACGGAGTTTACGACATCTTTGTTAAACTTCAAGGTGACACAAGAGTGGCTTTGGAAAATATCATCACACACAAGATTCGTAGAATTCCAAAGATTCGTTCTACCGTGACTCTGTCTCCAATCCTAGCTCAAGGCGGACGATAAATCCAAAAATGCTCAAACTGTTCAATTCTTTTTCTGAAGAAAAAGAAGACTTTGAGCCTTTTGATAAACCAGATGTTAAGATATTCATCTGTGGACCAACATTATACGATTATACTCATCTTGGCCATGCTAGGATATTTCTGACATATGATCTGTTGTGCAGATATCTAAAAAATCAAGACTTTAAAACCGATGTTCTTGTTAACATGACAGACATTAATCAAAGTGTCTTTAACAAGGCACTTGACCAACAAACTGATTATTACACTTTGACTAGATTTTACTCTGATGAATTTACAAAAGACCTTAATCTTCTAAACATAAACACCATTACAAGACTTGCTCATGTCTCAGACTATGTTCCAAATATTGTAAAACACATTTCCTATCTAATGAAAAATAAACATGCCTATTCTGCTAACGGCAATATCTATTTTGATACACAGACAGTCAAGGATTATGGCAAGATTTCAAAGCAGTCTAGGGAACAATTAAAATTGCATCGCTTGGATATTGGTCCAAATAAAAAAAACACAGAAGACTTTATGCTCTGGAATTGTTCCGAAGATTTTGGTTTTTCATGGAACGGAGAATTTGGAAATGGTGTTCCGTGGTGGCATATACAAGACACCACAGTAGCTTTTGAAAATTTTGGTCTACATTATGACATACATGGAGGCGCAAAGGAACTTGCATACCCTCATCATGATGCTCATCTAGCTCAATACAAAGCAATGACTGGAACAGAAAATCCAGTCAAACGGTGGATGTACATAGGACTGGTCTTATCAAAAGGCGAAAAGATGTCAAAATCTCTTGGGAACATGGTTTTGGCTCGTGATCTAGTGGACAAATACGGTCAAAACTTGGTGCGACTTTATTTGTTTTCTACTCACTATAGAGATGATGTTGATTACAAAGAAGAAGATCTGTTAGCTAAAAAGAAATTCCTAGAAAAAATTTATCATGTTAAAAATAAAAAATCCAGCAAGACTTCACCAGACGTTTCTAGTCTCATGAAAGACTTTATCAAGAATCTTGATGATGATCTAAATTCTCCAAAAGCACTTGAAATCTTTGAAAAAATATGCGATTTGGCACTCAAAGATGGCAGTATCAGTGAGGAAGATCTTGATAAAATAATTAACATTCTTGGCCTCTCACTATGATCACAAAAATAGAAGAAAACGAATTTGGTTTTACAGGTGTATGGAGTAAAATGACAAAACTAGAGTGTGGACTATTTTTTGCAAATCCTAATCTACCAAATGACATCTTTTTTGATAAATTAACAAACATCACATGTCTGAGTGAAAAAATGATAGATGAAGCACTTGATCTATTTGAAAAAAACAAAACGCAGCCATTTGTTTATGTTTTAGACAATCAAAAACTAGAAGAATTATTGCTTAAAAAAAACTTTAGGCTATACGATACACATTACATCATGAAAAAATCTGTATCGTCCAAAGTGGAATACAGTCCAGTTCATCACATTGCAAGAAAAGATTCGCTTTTGTGGACTGAAGTATTTTGCAAGTCTTATGATTGCCTTGGCTGGACTGATGAAGTGAATTCTATTGTGCGTAATTCTGTTTCTAATGTAGAATATCTTGTAGATTCAGATTATAATGCTTCATGTGTAGCATTGTATGAAAAAAATTCTATGTTGGGACTATACTGTCTTGGTACTATTCCTGAATATAGAAAGAAAGGTTTGGCGAAATCATTAATCAATTATGCATTAAATCAAGTCAGAGACAAAAATTTGGATTTTTTAATGCTTGAAACATATGCACGTGATAATTTACTAAAATTTTATTCTGATTTGGGATTTGAACAGATTTATGAAAAAAAAGTATACACTATTTGAGTCTTGAAAGCAACGCAGAATAAAGGAATGGGAGTATGGTTGTAGCTTCTGCATGTATTGTTGTCTGTTTTGCTTCCTGAGTTACTTTGCCCCAGGAGATTGCTTCTCTTACTAGCGCACCACTAAGGCTTCCATCAAATTCTTGTGCTGTTGTGATATACACTGCATAATCTAATCCATCGCGATATTGGTTCCACCATAAAGTGTGGTGCTTTGATATGCCTCCTCCAATCATGAGAGCGCCGGATTTTTTTGCCTTGAATATCAATCCTGAGAGAAGGTCGCCATCAGAGGCAACGTTGAGTTTGAAGTCATTGTGTTTTTGAGTAAAAAGCCAGATTTGGCTGCCTACTGCCCCATCCATTATTCCTGGAACTATTACTGGTATGTTATTTTTGTAAGCCCAATAAAGAAATGATCCTTCGCCTAGATTTTCACCAATCATCTTTGTGATTTCAGCTGTTGACATTTCTTTTTTTCCACTCTTATAGATTTTTTCAAGAAACGCTTGCATCTTTTCTTCAATTAGGGGACCGTAACTATTCATCGGTACAAGCACATTTCCTAGTCTGTGTATGTGTTGATCTGCAAGCTCGCTGTCATCAAGTGTAAATGAACCTTCTAAATAATTTGAAAAATATCTTGCAATATCATGATCTAATGCACCACAAGTAGTAATTACAACATCAAACATTTTGTTTTTTATCATGTCCTTTATTATTCCTCTAAGTCCAGTTGAAGCCACCGCACCAACAAAGGACAAAAACTTTAGACATTTTTTATCCTCAATCATTTCATGCAAGATATCTAGTCCTTCAACAAGATTTCTTGATTCAAATCCTCCAGACTTTGACATTTCATCAAAGATACTTTGTATGCTGTCTCCTTTTTTGATAGAAATGTCTTTTACTGGTCTGCCAGGTTTTATCACAAAACCTGAATTAAGATCGGGTTATAAAATCCTCTGCACCAAAGAGTTGGAAGAATAACAAGTAATTAATATGATGGAATAATTTGCGTAAATATCGAGGTAATTTGGGTAAAAAGATTCGAATAGCAATAGCAGGTGTAGGAAATTGCGCTTCTGCTCTCATACAAGGTTCTCACTATTATTCAAAAAACCCCAACGATACGGTGGGTTTGACCGCCTACAATATTGGTGGTTATGAACCTGGCGACATTGAGGTAGTTGCTGCCTTTGATGTGGCTGATACTAAAGTGGGAAAGGACGTCTCTGAAGCCATTTACGCAAGGCCAAACAATACTGTTACTATTGCTGAAGTTCCAAAGATGGGAGTTACCGTGCAGAAAGGTCCAACTCTTGATGGAGTAGGCAGACACCTAAGTCAGATTGTAACTCCAGCAAAAGAGCCAGATGTTGATGTAAAAAAAATTCTAAAAGATACTGGTGCAGAAATGCTTGTAAACTACTTGCCAGTTGGCAGTACAAACGCAGTAAGAAACTATGCCACGCAAGCTCTTGAAGCAGGAATTGGTTTTCTAAATGCAATTCCAGTGTTTATTGCATCAGAATCAAAGTGGCAACAAATGTTTGCTGACAAAAAACTCCCATTGGCAGGAGATGATGTCATGAGTCAACTTGGTGCCACCGTAGTTCACAAAACTCTTGTAAAACTTTTCGTAGATAGAGGAGTCTTGATTGATGGTACATATCAGCTTAACATTGGTGGAGACATGGACTTTTACAACATGCTTGATGAAGAAAGACTAGAAGACAAGAGAATTAGCAAGACAAGTGCAGTAAAAGCAATGGCTGATTATGACATTCCAATGAGAATTGGTCCAAGTGACTATGTTGATTTTATAGACAATGAAAAAATTTGTTATATCAACATAGAAGGAAAATACTTTGGTAATATTCCAGTCAAAATTGATCTCAAACTCAAAGTGATTGATGCTTACAACAGTGCTGGAATCATGATTGATGCAATTAGGGGTCTTAAGGTTGCTCTTGACAGAAAACTCGCAGGTCCTATGACTAGCATCTCATCTTACTGCTTCAAACATCCTCCGATACAAATGCCGTACAATGAGGCAAAGAAGGCGTTTATGGAGTTTGTAGAAGGAAAGCGAGATAGGTAAAAACAGGCAAGTACAATATATGCAAAAGTCCGTTGAGCGAATTTAAAGCCACATTGCAATAATTGTTAGCCTAGTCAATGAAACTTGTCAATATTCGGTTATTTCGCATATCCGGGCATCGAGTTCATTGGTTCATATTAAAAAAGTAGAGATCTTTGGCTTCAAGTCATTTGGATACAAAAATACAATAGTAAACCTTGAACCTGGCCTTGTGGCTATCTCTGGACCAAACGGATCAGGAAAGAGCAACATACTTGATGCAATTACTTTTGCACTTGGTGAAAACTCTCCAAAAATAATGAGGGTTGATAAATTACGTTCTTTACTTCATGACGTTGAAAACAAGCACCAGGGAACAAAGATAGCGCGCGTTAGCTGCCATTTTGATAATACTGACAGGAAGATTCCTGTAGATTCTAACACAGTTACAATAACAAGAGAGATGGACGAAGCAGGAGAAAACATCTATTATTTGAATCAAAAAAAGATGCAACGAAACCACATACTTGACCTGCTTGAAGTTGCTAACGCAGGTATACACAAACTGAACATAGTACAACAGGGCACAATTACAAGGATTTCCGAATTTAACGCTGAAGAACGCAGAAGGATAATCGAAGATATCATTGGATTGGCCTACTTTGACGAGAAAAAGACCGAATCCCTAAAGCAACTCGATGAGGCAGACAGGCGACTTGAAATTGCGCTTGCCAGGATGGATGAGATAAAAAAGCGCATAGATGAGCTAGAGGCAGAAAGAAACTATCAGCTAAGGTACGTGTATTTGGATCGCGAACTTGGCAGATTCCATGCTATCCAGGCCTCAAACAAGTTACGCGAGATAGAATCGCAAAAAGTATCAAAGGAAAGAAACCTAAACGCCATTCTTTCTGAATCAAAGAAAGTTGAAGAACAACGCAACCAGATAAAAGATGAAATCAAAAAGCTTGAAGACGAAAAGCAAAAGTTCATGGAGGAAGTTAATGCATACAATATTGCAAAAGCTGCAATTGATTCAGAGCTTACTACAGCAATGCAATCATCTGAACACGCAAACAGCAAGATAGCTACAAACACAAGAAGACTTGGTCAGATAGATGCTAGATTGCCAGAAATAGAAACTGAACTAACATCACTACATGAAAAACGTTCTTTTTTAGAATTACAAATTGCACAACTAAATGAATCTATAAGATCAATTGATGAAACAAAAAGATCTACTAATGCAGAACTTGCTTCCGTTGATTCAGAAATCCATCAAGTTTTAAAACAGCAATCACAAGCTGCAACAAACAGAATTAAAGTAGATGATAAAATAAAAAATCTAACAAACACACTCAACGATGCAAAACTTTCATTATCAAAAATTGAAGCAGAAAGAACTGGCATTGTAAACAAAATAGAACAAAATGCTGCAAAGATCAAATCATTTGGTGCAGAAAAAGAAAAACTATTAGATCTAGAACAGAAGCTCCACATTATCAGAGCAAGACATGAAGCAACAATTAACGAACTAAAATCAAGACTTGTAAACATGACAGAAAAGTATTCAAAGATTGAAAAAGACATTGAAGAAAATTCGCTCATTTTAGAAAAAGCAAGCAAAACTGCGGCGCAACATGAGACAAAGATTCGTGTTGTGAAAGACGTAATGCATGAAGACTATTCTATAGCAAAGCTCAAAGAAGATTCAAAGCGACTTGGGATACAAGGCCTTGTCTATGAAGTTCTCTCATGGGACAAACAATATGAGAGGCCGATTCTTGCTGTAGGCTCTGATTGGCTAAAGGCTCTTGTAGTAAATGATTTTGGTACATTACTTGGGTTAGCTGAATTTGCACAGGAAAAGAAACTGCCAAAGATAAAAATAATTCCACTAGATGCAATTCCAAATTCCAAAGTTGAACTCCCAAAAGAGTCTGGAATTGTAGGTGTACTCTCTGATTACATAAAATGCGATGACAAATTTATAGCACTCAAGAACTTTGTCTTTGGCAATATCATTCTAGTTGATTCCAAAGAATCCGCTTATGTCTTGTCCAAAAAAGGATACAAAGCAGTAACTACAGACGGGCAGTTCTTTGAAGCAGATGCAAACGCTGTAGTTGTTGATATAAACTCAAAGATATCAAAACTCACAAAAATAATTCTACTTAGCACATCCGTTGATGATATAATTCAGGCGCTAAGTTTGCTTAAAAAATTCATTCAAGATAAAAAATTAAAGCTCAAAAAAATTGAAAGGATCAAAAAAAGTCTTGAAGACAGATATCATGTATCAGAAACTGGTTTTACTAATGTTGACTTGTATTTAACTGACATAAGGGCCAAAACAAAATCAATCACTAGTATCGAAGACCAACTTGCATCAAGAATCTCACAACTTAGACACCATGATGAAAGTCTAAAGACTAATGCAGCAAAGATCGAGTCATACACTGCTTCATTAGAAGAACGCATAACAGTCACAAAAGAAAACTATGCGGAAGAAGAACAATCTAGAATAGCAAACGCACTTGCATCACTTAATGATAAAAAATCTAATATTTTGAGCGCACAAACCTTGATTTTAAGCCAGATTAGAGAACAGACTGCCAATCAGACTGAACTTGCAAACAACGAAAATACTGTAAAATCTAGCATGAGGACACTCCATGAGGAACAATCTAGATTAAACCATGAAAAACATGATCTTGAAGTGGAGCTCCATGCAATGGCAAAAGAAAAAGAAACAGCAGATGCTGTACTTGTTTCTTTAAGAGAAAAAGAACAACAACTAATATCCACATCTGGAACATCAGTTTCTACACTCAAAGAATACGACGTAAAGCTAAAGGAGCTATATGATGCAGAAAGATCTCTTACAAAAGAAATCAACAATTTCGAAAGACAATCTGATTCTCTTTCTCGTGATGTACGTGACCTTACAGAAAATGAAGTTAAGATTAGAGCAACACTTGGCTCATATGGTTATGATGAACTTTTAGAAACATTTGATGTAGATCAAATGCTGACTAGACTGGAAACAGAAAAAAAGACATTAAGTGGAACATTGAACACAAAAGCTCCAGAAGCATATGTTGAGATCTCAAACGGATATCGTTCCATGTCAACACGTAAAAACGAACTTGAAGAAGAAAGAAACTCTATTGTCAGATTCATAGAAGCAATTGACAAAGACAAACGCCAAACATTTTTGGAAGCATATGACAAAGTTGATCAAGACATACGCAAAGTTTTCAATACGATGACTGGAGGTAATGCCTGGCTTGAAATACAAAATGAAGACGATATATTCAATTCAGGAATATCATATCTAATACAGTTCCCAGACAAACAGAAAAGAGAATCAACTTCAATTAGCGGTGGTGAAAAAACACTTGCTGCAATCACATTCCTTTTGTCACTGCAGACACTAAAGCCATCGCCTTTCTACTTGCTTGATGAGGTAGATGCAAACCTTGACGCACTAAACACAGAGCGGCTCTCAAAAATTCTTGTAGAACGTTCTGCTGGTAACCAGATTATAATGGTCACACTAAAGGACGCTACTGTACAAAAGGCTCAGCTCATCTACGGTGTTTATCCAAAGAACGGAGTTTCGCAAGTTGTTACCTACAAGCAATCCAGCACACAACAAATTGCAAATTAGTCTAGCTTAACAAAACACGCAGCTAGCCTGTCTTGTCCTGTTTGTTCAAGTGGTGGTTCCTCTTTGCATTTTTCAATTGCATATGGACACCGCGCACGAAACCTGCATCCTTGGTACACGTCAATATCAAGCGGCTCATTGATTCTGATCTTTTTTTCTTTGAGAAGGTTATCAGGTTCTGGTTCTGAAATAGCATCTAACAAAGCTTGTGTGTATGGATGTCTTGGGTGCAAAAGCACTTCATCAATTGGACCGCTTTCTACAATTTTTCCTAAATACATGATAGCAATGTTTTGGCCAAGATATCTTGCAGTTGATAGATCATGAGTTATGTATATGTAAGAAATGCCATGTTTTTGTTGCAGCTCACGCATCAGCTCAAGCACTTCAGCTCTAATTGAAACATCAAGCATGGAAACTGGTTCATCTGCAATGATTAATTTTGGTTTTAAAACAAGAGCTCTTGCTAATACTACTCTCTGTCTTTGTCCTCCTGACAACATATGTGGAAATTTATAAAAAACATCTTCAGCTGGTTCTAGTTTTACTTCATGTAATGCATCCAAAACCATTCTTTTTCTTTCTTCTTTTGTGCCAATCTTGTGAATCTCAAGTGGTTCCATTATGATATCCGATATCTTCATTCTAGGATTAATTGACGCATAGGGGTCCTGATGTATCATCTGACACTGCATCCTGATCTTTTCAAGACTCTTACTGTCTTTACCTATCTCTGTACCGTCAAAAAAGATTCTTCCAGAATCAGGTTCTATAGCTCTTAAGATAAGCCTGGCGGTAGTTGATTTTCCAGAGCCTGACTCGCCTGCCAAAACAAGAATCTCTCCTTTTTTTAATGAAAATGAAATGCCATCTACAGCTCTGTTAGGTTTGTCTGAAGAAGAAAACATTCCTTTTTTGGTAAAGTGTTTTGTCAAGTTTTGTACTGATAGAATTTCTTCCAACATTAGTAATTGAAATGTAAACTATATCAAGAAATCTTTTATGCTATTTTTGAATTATTCATAAAGCCAGCACGACACGTAGCCTGAATCTGTTTTAAATTTTGGTGGATCTTTTTTACATTTTTCCATTGCTTGTGGACATCTATCGTAGAACCTGCATCCTTGAGGTGGTTGTATCAAACTTGGGGGAGTGCCTTTGATGTAGTTTGTTATTTTGTCACCCCTTAATCTTGGAATTGACTTCAAAAGGCCCTGTGTGTATGGGTGCTTTGGATTTTTATAAATTTCAGCCGCACTTCCAAATTCAATCATTTGTCCTGCATACATTATTCCAATTTTTTCTGCAACTTCAGAAATTATAGCAAGGTCATGAGTGATTAGCATTATTGACATTCCATCTTTTTTCAATTTTTTCAGTAAATTGATTATCTGGGCCTGTACGAGCACATCAAGTGCAGTTGTTGGCTCGTCAGCTATGACAAATTTTGGTTTTAATAATAATGCTATGGCAATAACAATTCTTTGCTTCATTCCACCGCTTAGTTCATGCGGGTACTTTTTGAGTACATCTTGAGTTAGTCCTACAGAATTTACTATCTCTGATATCTTTTGTTTATAATCTCCATCATAACGATGCTGTTTTAGAACCTCAACAAATTGCTCTTCTGCAGTAAATACGGGATCTAAAGAATTCATCGCACCCTGGAAAACCATCGAAATGTCTTTCCACCTTACATTTTTTGCAAATTCTGATTTTGACATTTTTAAAATTGATTTTCCTTCTAAGATGATGTCGCCAGATGCTATATTGCCGTCCGGGACTATTCTCATGATTGAAAGTCCAAGTGTACTTTTTCCACATGCGCTCTCGCCTGCTATTCCAATAGACTCGCCATTTTCTAAGGAGAAACTTACATCGTCAACAGCTTGAACTGTTCCCTTTCCTGTTTCGTATCCTGTCTTTAGATTCTCAACAGAAATGAAAGTCATCGATCATTTTAGAACATTGAACTAAATGTAGGTTTTGGAAGAAGGGTCATCACAAAAATGATTTATCCTTTAAAATGTATAAAACATACAATGAAAAAAGAAGATTTGAGAAACTTTCTAGACATGGCTTCAGAGACTTGGAAAGAAAAAGAGGTCAAGGATGAGGATGTCAGTAAACCAAACTATCTAAATATGCGTGCTGGTGATTTTGTCGATTCAGATGGCATGCATTACCATGGAGCAGTAGTAGCTTTTTGGTCGTACAACAAAAAAGAATCGGATAATTTTGAAAACATGGTTAAGACTTTTGGCGTAAGTCGTGAAGGCCCAAAAAACATAACACAGAAAGGTTATCTCAATAGCAAAGAATCTTAGAGGGATAGATCTTGCAGTGGAGTTTGAAGTAAAACACTAGTGTATTTTTATGGATTTCAAAAGAACACACTACATTGGACAACTGGACCCATCAATGGAAGGAAAGAATGTAGCAGTTGGTGGTTGGGTTGAGGACATACGTGAACTTGGAAAACTGACATTTCTCACGTTACGTGATGTAACTGGTGTCGCACAAATAGTTCTAGTCGGAGAAGACTCTCTCAAGCAAATAAAGGGACTAACTAGACAAAGCGTGATCAAAGTAACAGGTACAATTCAAAAATCAAAAGCACGAGATTTTGCCTATGAAATAAAATCTGAAAAAATTGATATACTTACTGTAGCAATACAACCTCTTCCAATAGATCCTATAGGACGACTAGAAAGTAATATTGACAATAGATTAAATGCAAGAGCACTTGATCTACGAAACCAAAAGACTGCCGCAATATTCAAGCTACGACATCATGCACTTGTATCAATTAGAAAAACTCTGACAGAAAAAAGTTTTCTTGAAGTAAATACACCAAAGCTAATTGGTAGTGCAAGTGAAGGTGGTGCAAACCTTTTCTCGCTAAAATATTTTGAAAAACAAGCTTATCTTGCACAGAGCCCACAGTTATACAAAGAACAACTCACACTAGGTCTTGAAAGAGTTTTTGAAATTGCATCCTATTATAGAGCAGAAAAATCTCATACCGTAAGACACCTGACTGAATTTACAAGTGTTGACATTGAAGCAGCATTTATGGATTATTCAGATGTGATGGATGTTTTAGAATCCGTTATAGTAGACGTCTTTGAATATACTGAAAAAAATTGTCCTGCTGAACAAAAAGCACTTGATATCGAGATCAAAAAGCCATCAACACCATTTGAAAGAGTAACCTACAAAAAAGCAATCGAAGAGCTTGGACGAGATGGAATAAAACTTGAGGTAGGTGATGACTTGCAAGACGCACACCTTCGCAAACTTGGGGAACGACATCCTGGATTTTATTTCCTGACTGATTGGCCTATGAAACTAAAACCATTCTACATCCATGAAAAAGACGATGATCCAGCACTATCATGCTCATTTGACCTTCAATATGGCTATCTTGAATTGTCATCTGGAGGTATGCGTCTGCACGACCCTGCAAAGCTTAAATCAAGATTGATAGAGCAAGGTCTCAATCCAGTTCAGTTTGAAGACCATCTTAGAGCATTTGACTGGGGAATGCCTCCACATTCTGGATGGGGATTGGGTCTTGATAGATTAATGTCAGTTCTTACAAATATTGATAATGTCAGAGAAGTTGTTTTGTATCCGCGTGACCCTGAAAGACTCTTTCCATAAAAGGATAAATCAAATTTTTACCTAATCACTGTATTGCAAAAATGTGAGTTTTGTGGATCACAGTTTGGAGAACGCAAGTGTTACTTTTGTGGAAAACAATGCTGCACTTCATGTATGACAGATGACAGAAGCAGATGCAAGCGTTGCTATGTCAACAAGAGAAAACTTGGATGGAGTGTGCTAAAGAGAAACAAAGTTTTGCTTGGATTTGTTGCAGTTGTTTGGATATATGCAGTATACCCAATTCCCTTGATCCCTGGACTTGATCCGACATTTTACTGGATAACACTATTTGCCGCAATCTTGTTTATGATTCCTGCTGGATTGATGATATTTTTTTGGTCTAGAAATCCGCCAGCATCTGACATTTAGGCAAGTCTGGAAATTACTTGCTGTGTAAATTCCATTGTGGTTTTATCCCCACCAATATCTTTTGTTTTAATTCCGTCTTTTACAACACCATACACAGAAGATTCTAGTTTCTTTGCAACTTCAAAACAATTCTTATCATTGTTTTTCATTCCAAGCCAATCAAACATCATTTTTGCAGAAAGAATAAACGAGGAAGGATTTGCAGCCTGTTTTCCAGCAATGTCAAACGCAGCTCCATGTACTGGCTCAAATAATGCAAAATCATCACCGATGTTTGCAGCTGGTGCCATCCCAAGACCACCTACTACTTGTGCAGATTCATCAGATAATATGTCTCCAAATAAATTAGTTGTAACTATGACATCAAATGATTCGGGTTGTCTTATGAGGTTCATGGCGCAAGCATCTACATACATCTGCTCAAAACTTACCTTTGGAAACTGTTTTGCAACTTCACTACATGATCTTGCAAAAAGACCGTCTGTCTTTCTCATGACGTTTGATTTGTGAACACATGTGACCTTCATCTTCTGGTTTCGCTGGATTGCAGTCAAAAATGCATATTTTGCTATTCTTTTAGATGCACCTTCTGAGATTGTACGTAATGCAACAGCAGTATTTCCAATCTCAAACTCCATGCCTGTGTAGAGATCCTCTGTATTTTCCCTTACTATGACCAGGTCTATGTTGTCTTTTAGTGCAGGCATGTTTGGATAAGACTTGGCTGGCCTGATGTTTGCATATAGATTTAGTACTCTTCGTAAAACTACAATTACATCAGCGGCACTTTCACCTACAGGTGCTTTCAAACACGCGTTTGATTTTTTGACTGACTCTAGCGTAGATTCTGGCAATGCTCTGCCAGTTTTTGCTAAAGCTCTGTCACCTGCTTCAAGTTTTTCTATTTTTAATTTTAAATCAAGCTTGTCATTGACTGTCTCCAAAACTTTTATCACAGATTCTGAGATCTCTGGCCCTATGCCATCTCCAGTTATGAGAGCAATTTGGTACACTAAATATGACTGTTAGTTCTTATTAAATAAAATATCGTTCTTTCAATTCATATAGTGTCACATAACAAAAACCCACAGAACGACTCCAAGCAGAGACGATTTCAATAATCAGTTTTTAGCAAAAGTAAATCTTGTTGTTAATTTTTGTGGGATATCAAATTACAAATTAAAAAAAGAACCTGTGAAGGAAACTTGCTAGCTTGGATTGATTCGCATTATTGCCAATTCTAGAAAAGTAGCAACTACAACTACTGCGATAACTCGTACAATTATGAGGGTATTTCTTAAACTCATAATTTTTGCCCTCTAGAATTTGTATATAAAATTAACTCTAAATTTCAGATCTAATACTAAAAAACACAATTAGTTTTATTAGACATTTAAGAGGATCAAAAACAAAATAGACGATCATTTGTCCAGAAACATCCTGCTTCCATACAGAATATATTTCATTTTTCCCACAAAAACACATTATACAATTTAATTTCCCAGGTTTTTTTGTTTTAGAATATTCTTTAGCATTATTCTGTTTATTCCATCAATCATTGCCTGCACGCTTGTGATGACTATATCTTTACCTATTGATTTTGCAGATGCAAGGTTACCATATGCATCTTCAACTTTTATTGTAACTTCACAAAGTGCATCAGAGCCACCAGCTATGGAATCAAGTCTGTAATCTTTGATTCTTACTTTGGCTATCTCGCCAGTGATCTTTTGGATTGCGTTGATTGATGCGTCCACAGGCCCGACACCATAATCAGTTGCAATAAAGTCCTTTCCTTCAACATTTAATTTCACAAAAGCATATGGCATGTTTCCAATGCCAGTTGAAACAGAAAATCCTGAAAGATGAACTAGTCTCCTAAGGCTAGGCTGTCGCATGATCTCTCCTGCAATAGAAAGTAATTCTACATCTGTTACGTGCTTTCCCTGATCTCCAAGTTTTTTCACTGCTCCTAAAATCTCATGAACCTGTTCTTTTGTTGGCTGTATTCCATATTCTTCAAGCATTGCAGAAACGCCATGTGCCCCCGCATGTTTTCCTACCTGGAACCACCTTGTTCTGCCTACTAACTCTGGACTGATTGGCTCATAGGTTAAGGGATTGCTTAAGACACCATGTGTATGAATTCCAGATTCGTGACCAAACGCATTTTCACCAACTATTGCTTTGTTTGGTTGTACATGTACGCCTACTATACTTGAAACATATCTTGATGTTTCATAAAGTAATTTTGTGTTTATGTTAGTCTCATATTTTTTGTCAAACTGTAAGCATTGTAATGCCATGACAAACTCTTCAAGTGACGCATTTCCTGCTCTTTCCCCTATTCCATTTATTGTGACATGGGCACACTGAGCGCCTGCTTGTATTCCAGAAATTGCATTTGCTACTGCAAGTCCAAAATCATTGTGGCAATGAACACTTATTGGAAGTTTAGATGCTTCAATTGCATCTTTTGTTATTTCTGCCATGTATCCAGGTGTAGAATACCCTACGGTATCAGGAATGTCTATTCTATCTGCACCAGCACTAGCAACTTCTTTGAAGACTTTACGTAAAAATTCCCTATCTGTCCTTGTTGCATCTTCTGCAGAAAATTCTACTTGTAATCCTCTTGATTTTCCGTATTCTACAGCTTCGATTGCTTTCTGAAGAACTTCTTCTCTTGTGAGTTTCAATTTGTATTTTAGGTGAATATCTGAAGTTGCAATGAATGTGTGAATGTATTTTAAACCAACTGCAACAACCGCATCGATATCTTTTTTGTCAGTTCTTGCTAGTCCACAAATTTCTGCACGCAAGTTTGCACTAGCTATCATCCTAATTCCAGCCATCTCTCCTTCAGAAATTATAGGGAATCCAGCTTCGATTACATCAACTCCAAGTTCGTCAAGTTTTTTTGCAATGTTTAGCTTTTGCTCTGGAGTTAATGCAACTCCGGGAGTTTGTTCACCGTCTCTAAGTGTGGTATCGAAAATTCTAACTTTCATCTGTTCCACCTCTTGCTAGTGCACATATTCCAGTTCTTGCAATGTCTATTATTCCATAACCTCTTACAAGATCTTCAAAGGCATTGATTCTGTCTGGTGTTGCGGTTAACTCTACCATAATTGACGTTTTTCTTACGTCATGAACTTCGCATTCAAACGCCTTTGCTATATTCATTATTTCCATGCTGTCTGAGGGTTTGCTTACTTTTATCTTCATAAGTACAAGTTCCCTGTATACACTCATTTTTTCATCTAGGCGTTTTACCTCTATGGTATCAATCATCTTGTCAAGTTGCTTAATTATTTGGGCTACTTGCTTTTCGTCTCCTATTGTTGTTATAGTCATTCTTGAAAACTCTGGGTTTTCAGTTATTCCAACTGAAATGCTGTCGATGTTAAAATTCCTGGATCTGAAAAGGTTTGTGACCTTAAACAAGATTCCTGGTTTGTTCTCGACAAGTACGGAAATTATGCTCCACATTAAAATCACTATGATGGTAGAATCATGTCCGTTAGAGGAGTGCCTGGCGCCACAAATGGTAAGACATCCTCTTCTGGGTCTATTGGAATATCAATTACTGTGGCCACATCACTTTTTAGTGCAGTTTTTATTGCATTACCAATCTCATCAAGTGATTGTGCTCTAATTCCTTGAGCCCCATACGCTTGCGCTATTTTTACATAATCAGGACAGTTCTTAAGATCAATTGCCATCATTCTTCTATCATAAAATGTTCTTTGCCACTGTGCTACCATCCCAAGTGAAAAGTTGTTCATGATAAATACAATGACTGGCAAATTATCTAAAACTGAAACAGCAAGAGAATTTTCTGTCATGTTAAAGCTTCCCTCTCCTGCGATATCAACAACTGGTACTCCAGGCTTTGCCGCTTTTGCACCAATTGCAGCTGGAAATCCCCAACCCATGGTGCCAAGACCCGTAGAGCTAAAGAATGTTCCAGGTTGTATCACATCAAAAAATAACGATGCCCACATTTGGTGTTGTCCTACTTCTGTTGTTACAATTGATTGGTGTGGAAGTACTTCTCTTAGTTTGCGTAACACTTTGGCAGCTGCAAGTGGATGATCATGTAGTTTCAAGTTTTGTCTGTAGTAATCTTTTGTCTCTTTCATTCTTTTTACCCAAGGATAATCTTCATTGCGTTTGATTGCTTTTTGAACTAACATCTTTACCATGATTCTCAAAGATGCCTTTACATCACCAACTATTGCTACAGTGGTTGTTTGGTTTTTACCAATCTCTGCAGGATCTACATCCATATGAATGATCTTTAGTCTTTTTTCAAACTCTTCAAAGGTTCCAACTGATCTATCTGAAAATCTAGAACCTGCCGCAAGAACACAGTCTGCTTCTGTCATCATCTTATTTGCTTCTGCATGACCGTGCATTCCAATTGGTCCTAGTGAGAGAGGGTGATTTTCTGGGAATGAGCCTTTGCCCTTGAAGGTAGTAACTACGGGAATCATAAGAAGTTCAGCTATTGATTGAATCTCTGCAAATGCACCTGAAATTATCACACCGCCTCCTGCAAGAATGATTGGTCTTTCTGCAGAAAGTAGCATGTCAATCGCACGTTCAATTTGTGTAATATCTGGATCAACCCATGGATGGTATCCTCTTATTTTTACTTCAGATGGAAATGGAATTTCTGCCTCGTTTTGTTGCACGTCTTTTGGTATGTCTATAAGTACCGGACCTGGTCTGCCAGTAGATGCAATGTAAAATGCTTTCTTTACTACTTCAGGAATTTCAGTTGCACTAGTAGGTTGAAATGCATATTTCACAATTGGATTTGAAATTCCGATAATATCACTTTCCTGAAATGCATCCTTGCCTATCATTTTTAGAGGAACTTGACCAGTTATTGCAACCATAGGAGCTGAATCAGCTTGCGCTGTTGCAATCCCAGTTACAATATTTGTTGCACCTGGCCCTGATGTTGCAAAACAAACTCCTGGTCTTCGACTTACTCTGCCAAAACCGTCTGCCATATGAGCTGCAGATTGTTCATGTCTTGCAAGTATGTGGCGTATGTTACTTTTGTAAAGCTCATCATAAATTGGTAAGTTTGCACCACCAGGAATCCCAAAGGCTATATCGACGCCCTCCTTTTCAAGGGCAACCATTAAAGATCTAGCACCTGACATTTTTTCCATATTAATTCACCAAAAGTAAAGCTGTAAATTTACAGCATCAGGTCGACTAGCAATAAAATACTAGAAATGCCTGTCGATCCTCCTAACTTCATTTTCAGTCTATAATTTATCGTCAAATATAATTTATAAATATTTCTAGAAAAATCACCTAAAATTATCAAAAATATGTAGCTCTTTTCATAATTATTTTAAAATCGACTCGGTCCCAGGTAGCAAAAACTTAAATTTTGTGCATCTTTTCACAAAACTTAAACAGTAAACCAAACAAGCAAGAGCGATTTTGTCTGATACATCAGAAATACTAGAAATAATTGGCCATTTTTTTGAAGTTGGAAAGACAAAGAATCTTGCACCGCTTAGAGGAATTCAGCTTGACGACACTAGATTTTCAAGTTATAGCGATGTGCCTCCACTTGATCTGAAAGACTATTCAACAACAATTGCATTACAAGAGCTACGATTTGTTAGCGTTTCTGACTATGATTATGAGATCAAAAACCCACGAGTAGATGTTTTTGGTGACAGTGCAGTAGCAACTTTTGAGATAAAACAAACAGGTGTACTTGTTGACAACTACAGCTTCCGTGGTCAACACCTATCCCTGGAAAGCAGAGGCACATTTGTTTTGATAAAATCGCCTAAATGGAAGATTGTTCATATACATTTGACAAAGATTTCTGATTAAACTGAGGTTACAGTCTTTGCTGATTGCTCTGTGTTTTTGAGTTTGTTAAATAATTCGTGTGCTTCTTTGACAGAGACATTTTCATGCACTATTGCACGAACTGCCTTTATCATAGAAACAGGATAATCTGATTGCCAGATATTTCTTCCCATGTCTACTCCAACAGCTCCTGCTTGCAGTGCATCGTATGTTAGTTGTAATGCATCAAGCTCATTTGCAAGTTTTGGCCCTCCAGCTATGATTACTGGTACTGGACAACTGTTTACAACTTTTTCAAAGTCTTCACAATAATATGTCTTAACAAGATGTGCGCCAAACTCTGCTGCAATTCTGCAAGCAAGGGAAAGATATCGCGCATCACGTTTTTCAAGTTCTTTCCCTACTGCAGTAACAGCAAGAACAGGTATTCCGTATTCTTCGCCCTCATCTACTAATTTTGCTAAACTGATAAGAGATTCGTGTTCATGCTGAGCGCCTACAAAGATTGAGAGCGCAAGAGCTGTTACATTAAGTCGTATTGCTTCTTTTATTGAGGTAGTAATTTTTTCATTTGAAAGATCTTTTCCAATAATGCTTGAGCCACCTGAGACTCTGAGAACAACTGGTACCGGAAAATTTGCATCGACTGATGTACGCAACACACCACGTGTAAGCATAAGAGAATCTGCATAAGGCAAGAGTGGTTGTATTGTTTTGCTAGGTACCTCCAGTCTTTCTGTCGGACCTAAAAAGTAACCGTGATCAACTGCAAGCATTACTCCTCGTCCTGTGTCTGGTTTGATTATTCTTGCAAGACGATTTTTCATTCCCCAGTCCATGTTTGTCCCTTGATTTTCAAAATGAAAGATTGCCTTAGTTAAGCGTTTCTGAATTTGTAATAATTATTTTCATCGAGTCGTTTCCTTGATGTGCGTATTCCAATGCATTGTGAGAGTCTGCAAGATCAAATTTGTGAGTTATCATACTTTTGACATTGGTCTTGCCTTCTTGTATTAATTTGAGTGCATTTAGTGTATCACTATCTGATGCAGCGTAGCTTGGTGTTATTGTTATTTCCTTTGAGTAGACTTTGCTCATGTCAACTAAAAGTTTGGCATCTTTTGTTGGTACCCCAAACAATACCACAGTGCCGCCTTTTCTAACAAATTCTATTGCTTGAGTTACTGCATCAAGATTTCCTGTAGCAACAATTGCTACATCGACACCACGGTTTTGAGTTTTTGATAGGATTTTGTTGTATGCATCAGGATCCGCAGATTTGATGGCTTCAGTGATTCCAAACTTTTTTGCAAAATTTAGCCTGAAATCATTAACATCAAAACAGAAAATGTCAGATAATCCATAGACTTTGCTTAACATTACATGCATCATGCCTGTAGGCCCCATCCCAAAAATAGCAACTGAATCGCCTTTTGTGACTTGAATCTTGTTCCATGATCTAACACAGCATGCAAGAGGTTCGATCATGGCAGCTTCTTCAAAAGTCATTGAATCTGGAATCTTAATTACGCCATCATGTGATACATTCCACTCTGGAACAACAAATTCTTCAGCAAGTCCGCATGGCAAAAGATTCGTTTCAGAATACTTTTTACACATAGTTTCATTTCCATGCAAACAATAATGGCAAGAATAGCATGGAACATGATGATGGACAAAAACTCGCTCGCCTTTTTTGAAGTTTTTAACGCTCTTTCCTACTTCGCTAATGATTCCAGATGGTTCGTGCCCTAGCCTCATTGATGGTTGGCTGTACTGACCATATATTTTTTCCAAGTCTGAACCACAAACTCCGCAAGCTTGCATTTTTACTAATATGTCGCCTGACCCAACAACTGGTTTTTCCACTGTTCGAATTTCAACCTGAGAGGGACCTTTCACAAATGCAGCTTTCATAACTACTTTCTATAAAGTGTAGTATATGTGGATTAA
>CAYSWR010000025.1:0-19779 GCA_964434855.1 uncultured Nitrosopumilaceae archaeon
TTTTATCACTTATTAATACATAAAATATTGGATAGTCAAATGACTCTAGATAAAGAGGGCAAGTTAGGCAGAATCTCACTTTTTGCAAAACATGCTTTCAAGTACTATTTAGTTGGCGCAAGCGGTGTCTTGGTTAATTTGGGGGTTCTTTTTGCTTTGACTGAATTTGTTGGATTATGGTATCTCCTTTCTTCTACCATAGCAATCTATGTTTCAATCACATCCAATTTCTTTTTCAACAAAACTTGGACATTTAGGGATACTGCTATAAAACAAGGTGATTTTCTTATGTATGGAAAATTTATTTGCGTAAGTCTAGTTGGTATGGGAATACAACTGGGATTTAATTATATGTTTGTAGAAAAACTTTCAGTGTATTATCTTCTAGCTGCGTTGATGTCTATTATGATTGCATCGTCAGTGAACTTTGTACTAAATCGTCGCTTAACGTTTGGAATTAAGCTCTAAAATTAAAAAGTAACAAAGGATTTCTGATTTTATGAAACTTTCTGGGAAGGTCGCAATAGTTACAGGTGGTAGCCGTGGCATTGGAAAAGCTACTGCAAAAATGTTTGTGCAAGAAGGAGCGCATGTCACTATCACAGCAAAAGATCCAAATAGATTAGAAAAAGCAGCAAATGATATTGGGAATGTGTATTCCATACCAGGAGATATCAGAAACGAAAACGATGTTCAAAATGTTGTAAAAAAAACTGTAGGTAAATTTGGGAGAATTGACGTTCTGGTAAATAATGCAGGAGTTTTTCCTCAAGTTAAACCGTTACATCAAATTTCAGATAAAGAATGGAATGAAGTAATTGATGTGAATTTAACGGGGCAGTTTCGTTTTACTAGAGCAGTCATACCATTTATGAAAAAAAATGGTGGTGCTATAATAAATGTAGCCTCTAATGCTGGACTCAAAGCGTTTGAAAATTTTGAAGCAGATGCATATACTGCGTCAAAAGGAGCGCTAGTACTGTTAACAAAAGCATGGGCCGTTGAATATGCAAAATATAAAATTCGTGTAAATTGTGTGTGCCCTGGAATGGTTGAGACGGATATGACAAAACCGTATCTAGATTCAGAATCAGCAAGAAAAATGGCTGTAGCAGAGCATCCTATTGGCAGAATAGGAACTGTAGATGACGTAGCAAAGGCAATTCTGTATTTTGCGTCAGATGACTCTTCATGGACTACTGGCGCAGTTTTGGCATTGGATGGCGGAGCCTCTACTAAATAAGCCTCAGACCAATCAAATTAATACATCAGTACTGCACTTCCCCTGTGAATCCAAAGAAAAAGAAGCAATTAGAAATAATCGTGATGCTTTCTCTGATCTGGTTCGTCATTACCCTACCATTGCCATTTATCATAACAAATCCCAACGTAGCACAAGGCCAGCTATTCATAATTTTGCAGATTACTGCTATGATTTCCATCCCATTTGTCATACTAGCTGTTGCATGGACTCTCAAACCTGAGCTTACTACATAAGTCAAGTAAGAAATTCTTCTGCACCAAGTCCTTCTGGTGTAATTTTTATCCAGCGGTTTCTTCCTATTTGTTCAATTTCAACAAATTTCCAATCTCTCAAAAGAGGCTGGATTATGTTTTTATCAAGACTTGCAAATCTTGCCTGTTGGAAGTTCTCTTCTCTTGCATTTACTATTAAGATTCCTTTTTCATAAGCAAGCTCTGCCATCTCTTTTTTAGTTATCCTACCACCATGTTCTTTTATTATTTTTAATGCTTGAATAAGTACAGATTTTGGAGTATGAATTTCGTATGCTGGAAGCTGGACCAGTGTTTTTAGTCCAGAAGAAAGTTGAGCACCTTTGACAGTAGCATAATTTTTCGGTTCTGCATAGTAAGGTGTCAGTTTGTTTTTTCCCTTAAACATCATACATGCCATCATGCATGCAATTGCTTGAATTTTTGATCCAGAAGAGACATTTACAAATATGTCGTTATCTTTTTCTTTTTGAACTATTTCTTTAACAGATTTTAAGATCTTAAAAGGATCAAACCTATCTGAATATACTACTTGAACCTCGATCTTTTCTTTTTTTAGTTCAGTCTTGATCTTTTCCATATAACCACGAGCTTTATCTTTTGATGGATCATCATGCATCAAAAGCCAGACCTTATCTGCCTTCATCTTTTTAGCTGAGAGCACTATCCTGTCTATCTCAAAGCCTACGGGGGCAATGTGTACACGCAAGTTTGCCAGACCAGTCATCATAGTATGTATAGTATGCATACTAATCTCATCATATATAATAATTCTGCAGTCTTAAACCATAACATGAAAGCGGTTTGCAAGTTAGAAAAGGGAATAGAGATTCATGTATTTCCTGTAGTTAAATCAGTCTTTGAAGTAAAAGAATAATTTCTAAAATTCTATTGTGTGACTTTGTAAATGGCTTTTGATGATTGCACAAGCGGTAGTGGATTATCAAGAGATCTCCAGACAAAAGTTTCTATGGTATATGTACCAGACTCAGTGGGAGACCAAGACTGCGACACACTAAGTTTTTGATTTATTGTAATAGAACCCTTAAACCATGAAAGTGTTACAACAGTACTAGTAGAATCCTTTACTTGAACAAGATAAACAAAGGGTTGTTCATAATCTTGTTTGTTTTCAATTTCTGCAACTACTTGTAGCTGTTGTCCTAACATTGGTTCTTGTATTGTCATCCCTAAACTGTCTGTCAAAATTACATTTTCAAGTGTGACTTTGTCAGCTGATGGCGTATTGGATGAAAGTACAGATTCTGTTATTATGTCAAAGTCATCATTGATGTTATATGGTGATGGTAATGTATGATCTATATATTTTGCATATACTCTGTCATCTAAAATTGCATGCAGTCTGTTTCCACTAGACTTATCATATGATGTAAAGGAGATATTTGCTACAAAAATACCAGAATTTTCACTTGTCTCTGTTGCATCGACAGTTATTCCAGCTACGTCAGAATCTGATGATATTTCAACTTGAACGGTGTCGCTTGCTTCTGGATTTAGATTCATGTCAGGATCAACAATCTGTATATTTGCTGTCTCATGTAGAAGATATGATGGTTTGTCAAGACTGATTTTACCTTCATTCCAACCTATCTGTGCACTTTGTGTGAGAACCACGCCGTCTGCAAACTCAAATGATATGGTAATTCCATCATCTCTGTCTGCTTCTAGAAAACCACTTGTTGGACCTGTACCAATAGTTCTTGGTCGGGTGTCTATTTTACCATCTCCATTGGCATCATGTAAAAATCCAGTTAGTATTATTTCACCAGTGAAGACTCCACTGTTTTTTGAGGTTTCTACTAACTTGTATGGTTCAAGATGATGTTCACCTGTTGATATTTTAATAAGGTGACCCTCTTGGTCTCCAATTGAGTCTATTCCATTTTTATCTTCATTCCAGCTTGGTGCGTTTATTGTGATTCCAACTTTGTCTGTCCAGCTATAAACTTGTTTATCAGTAGTAATAGGAGCATATGGATTGTAATAATCAGGTATTGGCTCTGCACTTGCTGAAGTAAATAAAAATGCAAAAAGTAAGAGTGATATTTGATATTTGTTCATGATTCTTTCATCCAGGATTTTTCCTCAAGTAGAGTGATTGATTTTATCATATCGTCAATTTTGGTTGTAATAGCAGTAACTGATCTAAACTCTTCATACATCATATTTTCTTCTTCTGCTGAAAGGATCTCTTTTTCTGCAACATCAAAAAATTGTTCTTCTTTTGTAATGTGATCGTTTAGGTATATGGCGTATGTTCTAAGAAATCTTGCTACTGGTTCTCTTGCATCCTGACCCTGCTTCCATCTTTGTAGATGAGTAGCTACACTTCTTGCTATTCTGCGGCCAAACTCGTGCTCTATCATGAATGCTCTAATTTCCTTTTTGAGAGAATCATAGCTTGCAACGCATGGAAAGTATGCATCTTCTTCTTTTGCATAATGTATTGCGTCTAAAAATTCTGCCATAATTACTGTGATTTGCTCAATGTCTGAAAATGGGATGTCTTTTCCTTCATAGAGTTCCTTGTAACACTTTGTGATTACCTTTTCTAGTCGCCTGATCTGGATGTGATCCTGCCTAAGAGAGTTTGTTGCGCTCATTCCACTGTAAAAAGAGTTACTTTCTTGGGATTATATTGAACTATACCAAAGTGCGGTTTTGGCGCACCCACTCCGTAATATCCGCTTGGCCCACCAAGACCTAGTCGTATTAGATAATTATTGGATTTTTCAATCTCAATTTCTTTTTTTTCAAGTACAAAATCTAAAACTTTTTCACGAGTTACTTTAAGCTTGGAAAAAATATCATGAATTTGTTCATTTTGAACTAAAACGGCTTCTTGGTGTTGATGACCACACAGAATTACAAAGTTGTCAAGAAAGTTTTTTCCTTCATCAAATGCAGATGATGCATTGTAGTGATATCCGGAATAGCTAAAGAACTCAAACTCTTCGTCAGAGAGTCTCTGCCATGTTCTTTGGTATAACCATGTTTCTTCATCATATGCATTTTTTGGTATTATTTTCTGTGGATCAAGTGGTCCGCCATGAACGCAAACAATTTTGTTTTTTGTATCAATGAATTGTTGTTGACCAAAAGTGTTGTCTTTGTTTTGTACAAAAAATGCAAGATCATCATCTTTTAATGCCTGGTGTGCTGTCCAACTTTCAATTGAGCTTCCACTTACTGGTCGTTTGTACAAAAATGCCTCATCATGGTTTCCCATGACAGATATGATTGGATAATTTTTCTGCAAAAATTCTAGTCTTGCAAGAACTTGTTTTGGAGCACTGCCTCGCTCAAGCAGGTCTCCAAGATTTATTATTCTGTCAAAACTGCCATATTTTTTTGTAAAATCATCACTTGATACAACTTCTAAAATGGTTTCCAGGGCATCGATATCTGCGTGTATATCAGAAAAAACTAGATCCAATGTTTCTGTATTGTTCTAGCTTAATTTCTAACTTTATGTATGCGTTTGTTTTTGGTAAATGAATTTAATTTTACTAAAACAATAGCTGGGGCTACAAAATACATGCCTGCATTAAGCAGGATTATTCCAATTCCATAGGTAATCATTTCAGACTCAGAATCAATGTTTAGATAGTTTAGAATTGAAAGTGTCGAAATTAATGGTGTAATGGTTGCCTTTACCACTTCTTTGAAGACTGGATTTTGCCTTTCCCAATCTGCCACAGTAGGACTAAAGGAATAGTAGACTGAATTAAACCCAGCCATAAATGTGGAACCTGAATTTGTCTTTAGAAGGGCATTGTCACGTAGTTCTCTGAGTAGCTGAACCTGTGGTGCCATCTCAGATCCAAATGCTGCTGTAGCTATAAGACAGCCGTTTTTTGGAGATGGTGTTGTGGTTTCTATTTTTTCATCTGGATTTGCCGTTGTGACCTCCTCGTCTTTAGGTTCTTCTATTGGTTTAGTTTCTTCAGTTTCTTCTACTGGTTCTTCTATTGTTTCATCTGGAGCAGGTGGCTCTGCATTCTCCTGATGTGGAAGCTTTCCTAAGACAGCTTTAGCTTGACGTATTTCATCATCGCTGTATCCTAATTGTTTTAGTTCATTTTCAAAGGTTTGTTCACTAATTACACCTTCCTTGTAAAGGTCCATTAGAGTTTGATCAAGACGAAGACCTTCAGGCTCTGTAGGAGGTGTGCCTTCAGTTACTGTAAATTTTAGTGTCTTGATAAAATATGGCTCGTCAGGTTTTGTTTTAGTTGCCCATGCAAATTTTATTTCATATTCACCTGTTGGCTGGCTCTTTGTATTACAGACATCTGAATAGCTTTGTTGTACTTTGGAATTTACTATAATATCACAGACGCTGTGTGGCAATCCACTTAGATAGACTGGCTTTGGATTTGTCAAGCTAAAAAGTGCAAATGTAATAGTCTTGTCTGCAAAGTTTTTTTTCTGTGCATCTTCGTATGTGTAAATTGGAAAACACATCTCTGTACCACACTGGCTTGGTACATTAGTTCCAACAGCAGCCGCTGCAAATGGCAGATACAGGTAAAAATCAGGATATGGATATGGCTCGTCTGAGATATCTGGAAAGTTTGAAACTGTAATTGTTATTTTGGTTCCAGGTGGTCCAGAAGTTGGTGTCATTGTTATTTCAGGTTCTCTTAGGTGACTGCCATCATATACTGCCCAAGCTGGACTAAATGGTATGAGTAAAAGTAATAGTGTAAAAGCTAGAAGCTTTTTCAAATCTGATGTGATCTTTGGTATTTAACTAATAAGAATTCCGATTTATCACACTGTTCAATCTTAGGATCATTTGATGGATTTTCTCTTGCTGTTCATTTAGGGGTTTGAAGTGTTAAGTTAGGGAGTTATTTTAGGTTCTATCAAATCTGCGTCGGTTTTTCTCCTTGTCAAAAGTCGTCGGTTATGTTTTGTAGACATTTAGTGATTCTCTAATTTTACTAGCATAAGATTCAACTATTTCGAAAATCTCGTTTGTTTCATCAGTAGATACATCACGTTTGTATTGTCCTATAATCATACCAGATGCCATGCCAGTCAGATAACCTATTGTTTCACCATATAGAAATTCAAACTCATTATGTTCTATTTTCCATATTTTATTCAGTCGTGGCGTATGTTTTTGGTCAGTCTTTATTGAAATGTAATCTTCGATGATTTCTTCAAATTCTTTACGAAATTGACGATCTAATGTCAAGAAATTATTTAGAACGCCTTAGATTAAAAATAGTTCTTTTAAGCAAGTTCTATAGATTGTTTTTCAAGACAACGGACATGGAAAATAAACCAGAAAGGAAAGAGCTATTTTTTGGATTAGTAGGACCTGTAGGAACTGATTTAGATTCCGTAATCACTTCATTGAAAAATTCCCTTCATAGTGGCAATTATGATTCAGAAACCATACGATTCAGTCATCTACTTCATGAGCTAGAGGGATTGAGTACGGATTTGAATACTAGTCTGCCAGAAGATGATAGAATTACCAATCATATGAATGCAGGAGATGAACTTAGAAGAACTGTACAATATGGAGGCGCTCTTGCAAGCCTTACAATGATCCAAATATCAATTGAAAGAAAGAAAAAGACAGGCAATGCAAACCAACCAGCTACAAGTTTTGCTTACATTCTTAATTCTTTGAAACATCCACATGAGGTAGAGATTTTACGAAATGTCTATGGTAAAAGTTTTTGGTTAATTTCTGCATATTCACCAAAAGATAATAGGCAAGAAAGATTAGCAAAAAAAATCAGTGATTCACGACATGAATCGAGTTCAGAAAATTATTATCCATCAGCTTTGAAACTTATGAGCCGTGATCAAGAAGATACGGGAGATAAATTTGGACAAAATGTGCGAGCAATATTCCCCCTAGGCGATGTTTTTATAGACACGAGGGATTCACAGGTACTTGAAAAGTCAATTAATAGATTTGTGCAATTAATTTTTGACGATCCTTATCCAACACCAAATATTGAAGAGTATGGAATGTTCTACGCTCAGTCTAGTGCTCTAAGATCAGGATCACTTGCAAGACAGGTAGGTGCAGCAATTACTACTGCTCAAGGAGACATACTTGCTACTGGAACTAATGAAGTTCCGAAATTTGGGGGTGGACTCTGTGGAGCTGATGATATACCCGATCTCCGTGAATCAGCAAAGGGCTACGATTCTAATACAAAAACGAAGATAGATTTATTGTATGATTTTGTAAGCCGTTTAATAAAAGAGGGTTGGCTATCTGAAGAACAAAAAAAGAAGAATCCTGAAGACTTAGTGAAGGAAATACTCGATTCAAGTGTTTTGTCAGAATCTAATTTAATGAATGTAACAGAATTTGGTCGTGAAGTTCACGCAGAAATGGCAGCACTCACGGATGCAGCAAGACGAACTATTTCTGCAGATCAGGGCATTTTATATTGTACAACTTTTCCATGCCACGTATGTACTAAACATATTATCTCTGCTGGAATAAGGAAGGTAATCTACATAGAACCATATCCAAAAAGTTTAGCTGAGGAACTCTTCGGTGATTTTATTACCGTAGATAAACAAAAAGAAGACAAGAAGATAGAATTTAAGCCCTTTGTAGGCATTTCTCCTAGACGTTTTATGGATCTTTTTTCTTTCCAAGAAAAGAAGCAAAAAGACGGAAAAAAGATCGAATGGAATATTGAAGTTGCGATTCCTAGATTTTCTGAAGATCCATATGCGATCATAAAACTTGAAAATGAAGAGGTCTTAAAAATAAAAGAGAAAATTTCTTCAACTAAAATCAAATTAAGGAAATAAGTTAGACCAGAAATCTTATATAAAATGATGAAATTATATTCTTAATGTCTGAAGAAAAAGGAAGACTTTCTAAGCGAGTTGAAGAAATAACTGAGGATTTCAACAAACTCCCCGAATGGGAGAAAAAACTAATCGAAAGAAACCTCTCCAAATAAAAATAATTAAGTTTTTTAATTATAGGGATACATTTTGCCTTGTCAAATATCTAGTGATCTTGATTCGACATGGCGTACACCATTTCTCTCTGTATACCCCATCACAGTTAGGAATATCACAACCCCATTCGTTTCTACAAATAGGACAAAAATGCACTGCCATAGATTATTTCCTACTTGCATTTTGAATTAAAGTAAGCCATTTATTTTCTCCCTCGATTTTAATTCCGCATTTATAGGCAGGTGTTTTCCCATCCAAAATTTGATCTTTGGATCAGTTTTGTTGACAAAAAGTCGGTTGATCTAACTAGATAGAAAGTTCGTTACTTTCTTAACAGCCCAATTTGTAATTCTACCATTCAGTAGAAATTGGTCTATTAGGAATAGACTAGTCAAAGTTTCCTTTGGAGCATCAAAAATCAGGTGTTTAATAGGATGAATATTTGGATCATACCAATCACGATGTACTAAATAATGATCTTTGTAGACTTTGATGTGAATAGAACTACCATCAGATAAAGCAATACAATAATTATCTAATAATTCATCATCGACAAAGCCTGCTCTATGTTCAGCATAGCTTGGTAACTTTAGACCTAATACCCTTGATACTTTATGATCTTGGTGAACTGGTAAGGTTAAGACTTGATTAATTATGCGATTCCATGTGAAGTTTTCTAACATAATATTGAATATCCATTTTAGAATATTTATGTATATTTAACAAGGGTATTGTTACATTCATGGGACATGGTTCTTTGTGTTACCTGTCTGGATATGAGAATTAAACATCTGCATCTTTGCAACATCTGTAACAGTATGAAATTTGTGTTTGGGTAAATTTGCCAAGTTGATAAGCTAAATCATAGATTATTTTCTTAGTTTTCACAGGAGTACTCCATAATTGGTAAGTTGAATCATCGGATCTGTTTTTATAAAATGAACAGTTTGCTTTGTGAATTTTTATTTTCTTATACATCTCTGTAAGATTTACTGTTAAAACATATTTAGTATCTTTTTTTTGCTTCATATAATTTACATCTAATACAGAGTTTTATTGATTGTGGAAAATGGGGCATAAAGAAGTTGTATGGTGTATACTACAAACTAGAAGTGCAGACGAACCAACAACCCAATTTTATCGTTGTACTAAATGTAGTTACACTTGGCGAAACTACGCATAACGTTTAACTTGAACATGTTAGACATGTGACTGGAGAGAGGATGAGCTCTTCTCCTAGAGTCTTAAGTCTTGTACAAGACTAGGAGACCTCCCTCTGTTTTTATTGTTTATGATGACCCCATAAATGTAATATATGACCCCATACAATATTGAATGTGGTTAAACTACAAAAGGAAAAAGCTTACAAATACAAAGACCATGAAATTTTCAGATATCGTCTTAATGTAACTCCTGATATTGTTGATGATTTGGGCTGGAAAGACGGAACAGAGTTGGAACTTAAAGTAAAAAACAACAAATTAGAAGTGTCTAAAGCTTAGGTTATCTAGCGTATAGTTTTTGATTTGTTATTCTTATTTGGTTTTGACCTTTTTTATTCCTTATAATGCGATTACATTTGGGACATTCTAGACCACCGATGAATGCTCTCAAAAGTATATCCTCCATTTTGAAATATGCCTGTTCATCAGAATGACCACACTTGCAAGTTATAGGAAGGTATAACCCTTCAGGGTCTTTTGATGACATTGTTGCTATTTTTTGTATCTGCAAATTATGAGACTGCATGCCAAAATTGAAAATCATGCTTACAGTGTTGCTTTTATAGAATTGGATAACTATATCTTTTTCAGAATCTAACAAGGTTTCTAATGCTATAGAAATGCATTCCCGTATGGGTTTAGCTTCCATCATAGAAGCTTCCACTACTCCTTTCGCAAACTTCCAAATATTTGGTTCATGTACAGTTTCTGCATATTCGTATGAATTTCTAATATAATTTAGTACATAATCATCAAGATTTTTTCGATTGACAGCATTAATCATAACATTACAACAAAAGATGTTTATTGGATCTGCCCCTTTTTCGGGTTGAAAAATTTCTAGTAAATAATCTCTTTTTTTATTTCCAATTATTTGTTTTTCATCAACTAGTACAGCTATGGTAGAAATCAATCCAAGTTTTGTTAATTTATAACCAACATCTCGTCTTCTTGGATACTGAGCTGTTGTGATAGATGTAACATAACCAGCTTTTACAAAAGTCTCAATTATTTCACGTACTACGGATGTTACAATATTAGTTTTTTTGTTTAATTGATATGTGGAAGGAGTAGAATCACTGTAGAATAACTCTTTAATTATACTTCTTTGGTTTTTTGATGTTTTCTTTAATGTATTAGTACGTTTTTCTCTTCCAAAAAGCGATATTTCGTTTAACACTATTGTGTATTACGGTATTTTTGTTATTAAGCATAGATCATGCAAAATCCGACTGTGTCGGATTTCGACATGCAAAATCCTACTGAATCGGAAATGAATTGAGATCTGATTAAATGCATCAGATGGTATTATTTCTATTAGTGGTCATAACAAGACACGTCTTGATTGACCAACACACTAACACAAATGTCCCTCAAATGGTAGCAAAACACTGTACGCCAAAAGCCAGTTGAACTATACATTGAACGGGTCATGAGCCGAAGGTGACACGTGTTTAGGTTGATTATATTAGGGCGTGTCTTCACTTAATAAAATTATGGGAATTATGCCAATTATGACCCCATAATGTTTATATAATTATGACCCCATAATAGAGGTGTGAAAAGCTCAAGTATAAAAGAAAAGAATCATCGAATCGTAGTTTTAGGGAGGGCATTCAACTAGAATTGACTGCTTTCCTTGAAACACGAGACGAACTTGCAACTAAGATAGCCACATCAGGAGATTCTATCCAAAAGATAACAAAGAACTACTTCAGGGTAAAATCTCAATCTGGAAATGGTTGGTACAATGTAAGGAAATTGCATGATGTGGATGTTTGGACTTGTGAATGTAGAGATTTTATGTTCAGATTAAGCAAAAGTGAGGACAAACGCTGCAAGCACGTCATAGCATGCCAAACATTACAAAAGCTAGTTGATACAGAAACTAAAATAGAAAAAATAGATAGACCAAAAATTTGCCCAAAATGCCTTTCTACAACAATAATCAAGATTGGATTTAGAACTGTAAAAAATGGTATCAGACGAAGAAGATACCAATGCAAGCAATGCAAACACAAATTCATTCTTGGTGAGAACGGTTTTGGTAAACTCAGTTCTGATCCAAGAGTTGTTACTGACTCACTTAATCTATCATTTTCAGGAGTGTCACATAGAGATGCTGCAAGACATATTTCAGTTTCACATGGAATTAAAATAAGCCATGTTTCAATTTTAAATTGGCGCAGAAAATTCACGAAAATCATAAAAGAATACGTTGACAATCTAATTCCTGAAGCAAGTCAGGTTTGGTCTGTTGATGAAATGATGCTAAACGTCAAAGATACAAAACCAATAAAGGGAAAGGGATTCTACAGCTGGATGTGGTCGATAATCGATCCTCAGACAAAATTTGTTATTGCTTCAGAAATATCCAAAAAACGTGAGATAAGTGATGCTAGAACCATATTTGCAAGTGGAAAAGAAAAAGCACAATCTAGCCCAAGCTTTGTAATCACAGACGCATTACATTCCTATGATAAGGCATTCAGAAAAGAGTTTGATGATAGAAAAACAGCTCATATCAAGACAAAATCATTGTCAGAGGGTTTTGCAAACAGACCAATAGAAAGATACAACAATGAAGTAAGATCTGTCATAAAATCAAAACGAGGACTAGGTAATGACAAATCTGCACAAGAATTTGCAGATGGATACAGAATCTATCATAATTATTGCAGACCGCATTCAGGACTGCCAGACAAAAAAACTCCAGCTGAAGCGTCAGGACTAGACCTCAATCTAGGAGAAAACAAGATTCATGATCTTATAGTAAAAAGCACAGAACCAAAGAACTTTGCCACACAATTAGGTTTACGAATAGAACGGGTCATAATAGTAAATGAAAAAGACTCCATAAAGGTGAGTCCAAAGGGATGGATTGAAAAACAAACGTGGAGAGAGATAAATGATATTTTGAGGTTGAATGGATTCAGTTGGTTATCTAATGGCAAGGATAGTTGTTGGCTTAAACCATTTGATGAAAAAAAAGATGAGAAAGATAACAAATCATGAACAAAATAATATTACGATACACCCCCATTTTATCATCTATTATAAGGATAGAAATAGAACTCTAAAATGACACTAGTGACATTAAGTAGTGACATAGTAGTAGAAAAAGAAAAACTCATTGTAAGGAAATTTGAAACCACCGAAAAAGACATCGTCAGTTATTTTCAAGACATAAAAGATCCAGAAACACGTAGAGAAAGATTTGAGAATGCACTTAAAGTTGGTGTTGTTGCAATTAAAACAGTTGGGTTAACAGAAAAAATCGATTACATAGAAAAAGAGTTTCAGAGTCTAAATCACGATTTTACTGATACTTTAGATTCTACAATAAAGGAAATGGATAAAAAATATGAAGAGGTTTTTGGTGAGAATGGAAAATTTGGTGAAATAATAAAACAAAACTTTGGTGAAGATGGTAAGATAATAAAGGAATTATTTGATCCAAACAAAGAAGGTACACCCCTTTACAAATTATTGAATCAGGTCAAAAATGAAATATTTCAATTAGGACAACAAATTGGCATCAAGAAAGAAAAAGATGATATCAAAAAAAGAACGCCGTTAAAGGGAAAGGACTTCGAGGATCTATGTGAGACTTTAATTGGCGAAGTTGCACATCATTATAGCGATAAACTAGAAAATACAACAGTGATAGAGGGTAAACTAACAGATTGTAAGAAAGGAGATTTTGTTGTTACACTAGCCGAAAATGGTAAAAAAATTGTTTTTGAAGCAAAGGACAGAGCGAGTTTCAAGTCAGCCAACGAGATTCAAGAAACTCTTAAGATGTCGATGCAAAACAGAGATGCGTCTTATGGCATATTAGTAATCAGATATGTGGAGTCCTTCCCAAAAGGCGTTGGATGGTTTCAAGAATACGAAAATAACATGTTAGCATGTGCACTATCAACAAATGAACGAGAAGAAACGTTACATCATGAGTTATTATTGATAGCATACAAATGGGCTAGAACACGAGTAATGTTACAGACTCTGAAGGACAGCAAAGTAAATGTTGAGTTTGTTCAAAATAGGATTGAAAGGATACAGCGGAAACTAGCAGAATTAAGTTCTATAAAGGCAGAATGTACTAACATAGAGACATCAAGTGACAAAATTAGAACTATTACAACTGAATTGGCAGACAACATAGGCAGAGAATTAAGTGAAATTCTAGGCACAATTAATTCAAAATAAAGATGCTGTTCTGTTGACGGTTGAATAATTCAACCTGTAATTTTTCGATTGATGTTTCTAGTGTTTAGGTAAAATTGGTATTACTGTTAAAACAACGGCAATACTACTTACTATCAGACTGATGACAGATTATTCAAGAAGCCCCCTAGAGGAAATCTGCGATCAAGTTTTTAACATATCTGCATAAGATCCGTTGAATTGAGTAAATCCGAAGCCAAGACTAGGAAGGAAAAGATAGATCCACTCTTAGAGGAGGCTGGCTGGAATCTTACTGACCGCTCACAAGTCATAGCCGAAGTTGACACAAAACAATCAGATTTTGTCAAAAGAGAATACAAGACCTTTGAGGATACCTTTGGAAATAACGAGGAGAAAAAATATGCAGACTATCTTTTACTTGACACTCAAGGAAACCCTCTTGCCGTAATTGAAGCAAAAAAGACTTCACGAGATCCTATCGTAGGACAAAAACAAGCAGAAGGATATGCTGATGACATAAAAAAACAGACAGGACAAGATGTTTTCATTTTCTTAACCAATGGATATGAGATCTGGTTCTGGAATAGGGGATATGAGGGAGTAAGACCACTCAAGGGATTCTATTCTCGTGACGACTTGGAAACAAGAAGATACCAAAATGTATCAAAGAAACCGTTCAGCGATGTTTTAATTAACAAAGATATTGTAGACAGACCATATCAAGTAGAAGGAATTAAGCGGGTTCTTGAGGGAATAGAAAGAGGACGTAGAAGATTTCTTATAGTTCAAGCAACTGGAACTGGAAAGACTAGAGTTGCAATGGCACTTACTGATGTGTTAATGCGTTCTAATAGAGTAAAGCGAGTTTTATTTTTAGCAGACAGAAATGAGTTGGTTACTCAAGCTTATGAGGATAATTTCAAAGTGTTCTTTCCAAATGAATCAAAAACTATAGTGTATTCTGATTCAGTTGACAAGAGCCATAGAATCTATGTTTCTACAATACAAACATTCCAATACGCATTTAGAAATTTTCCAGTAGGATTTTTTGATCTAGTTATTTCAGATGAAGCACATCGTTCAATTTACAACAAGTGGAAAGATGTTTTCACATACTTCGATGCATTACAGGTTGGCTTGACAGCAACCCCTTCTGATTTGATTGACAAAGATACCTTCAGGTTCTTTGACTGTTATGATGGTAATCCGACTTTTCTATATACTTACGATCAAGCAGTAAAGGATGGGTATCTGTGTGACTATGCAGTTTACGAGGCTCAAACACACTTCCAAATCGAAGGTTTAACTTCTTCAGATATCCCAGAGGCAGAAAAACTAAGATTGTTTGAAGAAGGCGTGGATGTAACTCAATCTGAATTTGAGGGAACACAAATTGAGAGGAAAGTCGCCATAATAGGAACCGTAGAAGCTCAGGTCAGAGAGTTCATGGATAATTGCCTCATGGATGAATCAGGTATGCTACCAGCTAAGAGCATAATCTTTCCTGTTTCCATAAGACATGGAAAAAGAATCTGGGAAGCTTTTGAACGACTCTATCCTGAATACAAGGGTAGACTTGCAAGACTGATAACTTCAGACGATTCCAGAGCGAAGAAATTAATCAAGGGTTTCAAGAAAGAAAGTTTTCCAAGAATTGCAATTTCAGTTGGTATGTTAGATACTGGAGTCGATATTCCAGAAGTATGTAATCTTGCGTTCATGAGACCAGTCTTTTCAAAGATTAGATTCTGGCAGATGATTGGCAGAGGCACCAGACACAATAGCATCTGTAAAAACAAAGAATGGCTGCCTAATGGAAATAAAGATGAATTTCTGATTTTTGATTTTTGGAAAGTTTTTGATTATTTCAAAATGCATCCAAAAGGAAAGGAAGCTGCACCTACAAAGGCAGTAACATCAAGAATATTTTTTACACGATTAAACCAATATAATGCGTTTATTGGAGGTAATGATCTTGCAAACGCTGAACTTGTAAAACAGAAAATAATTGAAGATGTAAAGAGTCTTCCAAAAGATAATGTATCTATTAAAGAAAACTTGAGAGAGATAGAAAAAGCTGAGTCAGACAAATTATGGCGCACAGTGGGTATTGAACCAATTCAGTTTCTGAGAAATAAGATTGCACCACTTATGAAATACAAAGTTGACGTAAATCTAAACGAAGTAATGTTTACTCTAAAGTGTGAGCAGTATGTCTTGGCAATGCTTCAAAATAATGAAGAAGAAAAGGAAACAGCAATGGAAATGATAAGCGAATATCTTCTCAGTCTTCCTCCAACCATAAATTATGTTGCACAAAAACAGGAGATAATTGATAATGTTACCAGTCCTGAATTCTGGGAAGGTGCAAGCATATCTGATCTTTGGCGCATTAGAGATGAACTTGTTTCTCTCATGCAATACAAGCAACCTGAACCAATTCCACAGATTGTGTTTAACATCGGTGATACAATTCAGGAACGAGGAATGATTGTATTTGGACCAGAATTGAAGGAAGAATATATTCAAACATATCAAGTCAAGGTAGAAAAGAAGATCAAAGAGCTAGTTGATTCTGATTCAGTAATTCAAAAGATAAAGAAAGATGAAGTCTTGACAGAAATAGATCTTGAACATTTAGAAAAAACACTAAACTCCCCCGATCTATACATAACTGAAGATAATCTCAAAAAAATATACGAACAACATAAGGGAACTTTGGTTCAGTTTATCAAGAAAATCTTGGGATTATACGAGTTTCCAGATCCTAAACAACGAATTAAGGAAGCATTTTCTACTTTTATAGTTGAAAAGAATTTTCTTAATGCAAATCAGGTAAATTTTGTGAGAACTTTGGAAACAGTACTTATCTCAAAGAAACACATTGAATTTGACGACTTTTTTAATCCGCCTTTTACTAATGTAGGTCTGATAACTAATTTGTTCAAAAAGCAAGAACAGGATGAAATAATTGGATTGTGTAAGACATTAGAATCTGAGGTGTTTGCATAGTGCTAGAAGCAGAGCTAAAATCTCAGATAAACAAACTTTGGGATAAGTTTTGGTCTGGAGGTATTGCTAATCCTCTTACAGCAATAGAGCAAATTTCTTATCTCATATTCATGAGAAGACTTGAGGATCTAGACAAAATACACGAACAAAGAGCTTCCGCAAGAAAAGAGAAATTCAAGTCAATTTTTGACGGTAACGAGAACTGTAGATGGTCTTACTGGAGGCACATGAATGCTGATGATATGCTAAAGCATGTCCGAGATATAGTATTCTTGTTCATCAAAAATCTACATGATGGTGAGGATGTTTTGTTTTCACAATACATGAAGGATGCAGTTTTCATGATTCCAAAACCATCTCTTTTACAAGAAGCTGTAAGCATAATTGATGATCTTCACATTTCTGAACAAAATCAGGATACACAGGGTGATATCTACGAATATCTTCTAAATGAATTAAAAAGTGCAGGAAAGAATGGGCAATTTAGAACACCTCGTCATATAATCAGAATGATGGTTGCACTAGTTGACCCGCAAATAGGACAAACTATATGCGATCCAGCATGTGGTACTGGAGGTTTCTTAATTAACTCCTATGAGCACATAGTACGAAAAAACACAAGTGAAGACATAATAAAATATGATCCCGATGGAACTCCACATAATCTAATTGGAGATAAAATTGTAAAAAAAGAATATTGGAATTTGTTAAGACAGAAGACTTTCTACGGATTTGATTTTGATTCAACGATGATCAGAATTGGATTGATGAACATGATATTGCATGGTATAGAGCATCCTAACATTAGATATGCGGATGTGTTATCGAGGAAATTTGATCAAGGTACAAAATATGATATTGTACTTGCAAATCCTCCTTTTGCAGGTTCCGTTGATAAGACCGACATCAGTGATGACTTTAAGATTTATACAACAAAGACAGAACTTTTGTTTTTAGAATTATTTCATAATATGCTCAAAGTTGGCGGAAGATCTGCAATAATAGTACCGAATGGAGTATTATTTGGTTCATCTAATGCACATGTGGAAGTAAGAAAATTACTTCTTGAGAGATGTCAACTTGAGGCAGTAATTTCTATGCCTTCGGGGGTCTTTAAACCATATTCTGGTGTTGGAACAGCTATTCTGGTTTTCACAATGGGTGGTAAGACAGAAAAAGTATGGTTTTATGAAATGGAAAAAGACGGTTATACTCTAGATGATAAAAGAGATTTCATAGATGGTAAAGGTGATATTCCAGATATAATTGAAAAATTCAAAGATAAAAGAAAATCAAAAAAGAGCTTTGTAGTCAGCCTCGAAGAAATCAAGAAATCAGATTATAATCTATCTTCAGCACGATACAAGGAAATTAAACATGAAGAATTAGAATACGATGAACCTGGTATATTGGTAAAAAATTTACTAAAAACAGAACACGAAATCATTGAAGGTCTAAATGAATTACACAGCATGGTAAAATGACTGAAAATCATTCAAAGTGGAGCATACAGCAACTAAAAGAAATCACTCAATGCCTTGATGCCATGAGAATTCCTATCAATTCAAATGATAGAGCTAAGATGAAAGGCGATATCCCATATTATGGAGCAAACGGAGAAGTTGATAGAGTAAATAAACACATCTTTGATGAGGAGTTATTACTTCTTGCTGAAGATGGTGGCAATTGGGGGAAAAATCAAAAATGTGCATATATAATAAAAGGAAAATCATGGGTGAATAATCATGCACATGTTCTAAGACCAGAAGGAATCTTGATTAAATTTCTAGAGTCATATCTCAATTTTGCAGATTTGACGAAGTATGTATCAGGTACAACTAGAGGCAAACTTAACCAAAAACAAATGAATGAAATTCCAATTCCTGTACCTCCATTAAACACTCAGAAGAAAATCGTTTCAATCCTAGAAAAAGCTGAAGAACTCAAAAGAAAACGAAAGGAAGCAAACCAATTTACAAACAGAATTTTGCAGTCTCTATTTCTGAAAATGTTTGGTAATCCACATGAAATTTCATCAAAATATAGAGTTGAGATACTAGAGAACTTGGCATTAAGAAAGAAGTATGCAATATCAAGCGGTCCATTCGGTTCTAATCTTGGTACTAAGGACTATGTTAAAAATGGAGTCTTGGTGATTCGTGGTACTAATGTAAAAACGAATGAATTTGATACTAGTGATCGCAAATATGTAACAGAGGAAAAGGCAAAAGAGCTTCAAAGAAGTCAGGCTGGACCTAGAGATCTGATTGTAGTTGCTGTAGGAGCATCTGGGAGAGCATGCGTTATACCAGATTCAATAAATCAATGTATACTTTCCCAAAATTGTAACAAAATATCATTAGATGAATCTTTGGCAATGCCAGAATACGTTTGTTATCTTCTTAATACTGAATATTTCCAATCACAATTGAATGCTATAACGACGGACACTGTACGAAAGTTTTTGAGTATGACAAATCTAGCAAATTTCGAGATACCAATACCACACATCAATCAACAACAAGAGTTTGTTAATATTTGTAAAATAATGTATGATATAAAACAAAGACAAAAAGAAAGTACTGAAGATATAAACAGTTTAATTAATTCTATTATGCACAAAATATTCAATGGGAAATTGGTGAATTAAATGACTTTTTTATTACATTTGAATTGGCATTTATTAAACAAAGAATTTGGTCAACCAAGAAAGGAAAATAACATATCTCCCTAACTTAACACTTCAAACCCCTAAATGAACAGCAAGAGAAATTTGTTGGAAACTTCCTAAGATTGAACAGTGTGCGATTTATACTTCTGTTAATTTTACGGGTGTTTGTTGTATGTGTTAACTAGCGGG
>CAYSWR010000026.1:0-17776 GCA_964434855.1 uncultured Nitrosopumilaceae archaeon
GCCAATGCAATGTCCAGCTTTTGAAAATCGCCTATGTTAACTTATGCCTTTTTTGGACTCTGGTAAATCTTAGGCTGTTTTCAAGAATTTCCTCTAGATGTTAAGTTAGGCTGATCTTGTGTTAAGTTAGGCTCTCATCAAAAAATAAAAGATTAGACTTTCTCAGGTTCTGTCAAATCTGCTGTTGATCTTATTCGTGTAAAAAATCGGTTGATGGGAAAATTAGCGTTTAATCTCCAATATTCCATCACATATAGGATAATTAGCACATCTTTGATCAATGAACATTTCTTGCATCTTTTTTATGGTGGAAAGGTCAGTGGAAAACTTCCTCTCTTGTTCTTGATTTTTTAAACTGGTTTTGCCTTTTTTCATCTTGTTGTAGACTATACTGCCTTTGAGATCTGTAAACCCAACATAGCGCATCACTTCATCTATTGCCAATATCTCATCTGACATTTTTTCAAAATCAACCACTAGCATACCTCCTACTTGTGTTCAATAAAATTACTATGTAATATTGACATATTGCCTTAATTTTAATAACCAGCAAATATTTGCATTTTATGAGAGATGGTTTTATCATGACATCTGACAAATCTACTATAATGAATCACAAATCTACTATAATGAATCACAAATTTGCAGTAATTACCATAGTGCTACTACTGTTTGGTGTAACATTCGTCGTATTTGCAGAACAAATCTCCATAGGAAAAGTAACCGTTACAGATACAATAGAAATTAGCGATAAAGCAGTGATCGCCAAAAATACAAATATTACAGAAAATATTGAAGTTACCGATAAAGTAGAACTTCAACCCTAACTTAACACAAAAACACTCTAACTTAACATCAGGAGAAAATTCCTGAAAACTCTCGGAAATTGAAGTGTCGATGACAATCAACTTTATATAGAATAATTTCCTTTTGACTTTAATTGGTTCAAATCAATGGTAGCCACATTGAAATCAATAACTTTTCATATTTCACTAATCGTATTTGCAGAACATTCATGAGATACAATAGAGAGTCAATTAAGCAATGTGTCTAATAACAGAATCCGAGTGTTATTTTTATTACAGATTCACGCATATAATATTAGGTATGAAAATTAAAGATGGAGTTGGAAGCAACATTAATAACTTGACCTTGAAAATTGTCCAACAGAGGCAAGAGGATTAAATGGCTATAACTAATGATTCTTTAAAGAAAAAAACTGCTATCAATACAGTAGTGTATGGAATTGCTAGTGTAATTGCTGGTGGAATAGGAATTACGTTATTAGTAACTAACAATGCGCCAATACTTGGAATCGGATTAATATTGTTTGGAATTGCAGGATTTGGTTGGTCTTGCGCTGCACGAGACTGGTTTTTTAAATCCAAAACAAAATCTAAAATTCCACAATAACTTCAAATCCCACTTTTGAATCAACGTACTCCAACTAATTCTGAAAGTTTTGTAAGATTCATTATTGCAATGATTCTCTTCGGTGGAATTCTAGTTGTTATTGCAATTGGAACATACGAGGCAATACATGCTCAATTTACAAATGAATATCTTAAGTTGGGCGCAATTATTGTTGCATTACTTGCAGATGCTATTGGTATACATGTTATAGTACATGCAGTACAAAATAGAATAGAAGTTGGAGAAAGATTCATTATAAGTAATTCATTTGGTTTTCATTCGTGTAATGCTGATCCTACACATTGTTTCGTAATGAATGGAAATCCAATGCCAATCTGTGCACGACACTTGGGATTGTATGGAACTTTAGCAATCTTGGGGATCAGCACATTGTTACTACCATCTTTTTGGATTACTTGTACAAAATTTTTACCTTGGAACGTTTCTCTTGCAATATTTTTTGTATTGCTAATTATTGTTATAGTAGAAGGTGGATTGGGAAAGGCTGGCAATATTAAACAAACCAATTCATTACGATGTGTCGGTGGAATACTAAGTGCGTTAGGTTGGTTATTCTTTGCGTTCTTTTCCCTTGCCATTTCTGGACTAGAATTGGGTGTTTAATTAAGGACAGTCATTTTTAGAAGAATAATCTGGCGTAAATTTCTCACATTCACATACATCTGTAGTACACTTGTCCGCCCCACCACAAGTTTTTGGATCAGGATGTTTCATCGCACAATGTTTACAACTTTTGTTCATACAGTGATATCCCATATTTTGCCAGATCTAGTTTAACTATAAAACATTGTTGATCTGTAACTCAGTGAATTTTATGGAAATTTGATTAAACAATGTTGAATAGTGTAATAATAGTTAAAAGTTTGAAACCACATATATCATCATGCATCCACAAGAAATGACAAAAATTGTAAATGAAGAGTTAGAACACATTCCAACTGAATATGATAATGAACCACAAAAGATTCTCAGAATGCTCTACAATATGGTAAGAAGACGATTTCTTAGTATTGGTGCAGAAAAAGAAGAGGCTCTTTTGCATTGTGTTGAAACCATAAAAAAAGACTATCCATCTTGGATACCTAGATATGATCCAACATTTTTTAAGATCTAAACATAACCTAACTTAACACCAAGTCCACCTAAATTAACATCAGGAGGAAATTCTTGAAACTCACCTAAGATTTACCAGAGTCCTTTTTTGACTTTTCAGTTGGTTTTTCTTCAGGAGCTGCTTTTGCAGCTTCATCAATTTTCAGTTCACCATCTAGTACACAATTTATCTGATAGATCTCTTCTGTGATTATATTTCCACGAATGAGTTTTCTAAAGCGTTGTCCTTTTTCTGCATCTTGTAGGCCAACTCCTTTTGAAAGCAGAACGTATTTTCGTGCCCCGCCATGTATGTCAGCTCTCAGCGGAACACCAGACTTGTCACTTCCACCTGTTATTCGCATCTTTCCTGGTTGTCCAACTATAGCTGCATCGACTTCAGTCCCTATTTGGAGACCTAACAGTGGGTTTGCATCCTTTTCTTTTAGTTCTCTTGTTATTGACTTACCTTTTTTGTCAGATATTGTAATCTTGAATATGGCCAAGCATTTTGAAAAAGTCTTAAGACTATTAATTAATCTTTGTACCTAAATCCTTTAAAATAATTACCTGCAAAATAAAATCATGGAAGAGATCAAGTGTCCCAAATGCGAAAGGCCGATGGTCTCGATGCAAGCATGCCACATGATTTGTATAAACTGTGGTTCACATCTTGATTGTTCAGATAAAGGAAGTTTTTGGTAATTTAAAATCCGGATCTGTCAGGATTGAAATTTGCTACTAACTCACCAACTTTCTCTTTCATGATTTCCAGATAATCATCATATTTTGCTTCAAATCCACAATAAGCACACTTTACAATTGTTATGTCGTCATCAAGTGTTGCAATTTTTTCACATTGTGGACATTTTGCATCCATGTATTCTTTTTAGTAATTAGACTATATATTGTTAGATCCAAAGTTGGATTGAGCGGAGTTAGTCCAGCCCGGCACGACGTCAGCTTCCCAAGCTGAAGGCCGCGGGTTCAAATCCCGCACTCCGCATTTAATTGTCATGAATTAAGCTTTGATTTTTATCACGGAGTTTTTCTGCAATTTGATCAAGTTCATCATTTGTGAAATGTGGTCTTTTTCTAAACATGCTATGAACTGCTCCAGCACCATCATCAATAATCCGTGGTATAATATGCACATGTACATGCGGTACTTCTTGTCCACTTTCTTTTCCGTTATGAATAGCTATGAGAGAAGGGGAGAACAATCGTTCTATCTTGTTTGTAAGAACTCTCACTGATTCAAATAAATCTACATTATCATCTTTACTCATTTCTTGAATCTTTGTGTAATGATTTTTTGGAATGACTAGAGTATGACCTTTTGTTAAAGGAGATGCGTCCAAAAATGCTAGCGATTTTTTTGTCTCCATTATTTTTCGTGCAGGAATCTTTCCTTTTATTATATTACAAAAAATGCAATCCATGAATAATCATTCGCTAAAGTATTGTAAAACCTTTCTATAGAAAACTACAGTTCCTTTATTGCTTCAAGTATGTTGCTTTTGTCTGCTGCATTAGGCATCTGATTCAAGTAAGTTGTGAAATCTTCTTTGGCTTCGCTTTTTTTGTCTTGTTCTAATCTTGCCAAGCCCCGATTTTTGTAAATTGGGCCAAACCGGTTTGGGTTTATTTCAATTGCTTTTGTATAGTATTTTTCCGCGTTTGGATAATCTTTCATTTTTAGATAATAGTTGCCAAGACCGCGGTATGCAAGATAACATGACTTGTTGTATTCTATGCTTTTTTGATAATATTTTACTGCCTCTGGAGAGTTTTGATCATTTAACATCCCCCCAAGAAGACAGAGTGCTGTTGAGTTTGTTTGATCTATCCCAAGCGCTTTTTTTAATACATTCACTGCATCACCAAGTTTTTTCTGTAAACGTAGTCTTTCAGAAATGAAACAAAACCTGTTTGATTTTTCCATTTTCATGTTTTCAGGATGTATTTTAGAAAGGATGTCCGATGGTGCTATAAGAAGCATTAATCTACCATCTTCTGACCATTGTTGATCGAATTTTTTTTCAGGAATGACTCCTACCGTATCAGGTTGTGGAAAATAGTGAATTATGGTTCTTTCTGTCTCATCATATCCAGAAATAACAGAAGCATGTTGTACTGTATCCTGTATACCGGGAAGAATGACAATTGGAGGAATCCCTGTATCAATTATTTTTTTTAATTCTTTAATGGAAGAACTTAGGATCAAACTTGTCAAGCCGTGTCTTTCTGCAAGCTCGATTCCTTCGATCATTATGCTTCCTTTCATGTTTGGGTATTTTTTGGAGATTTCTTTTGCCTCTGGAAATGGCAAATCAACTCCCCAGTACTTGGAAATAACTGTGATTACAAGCGGTAGGCAAATGTTTTCTTCATCTTCTTCTACTACTGGTAGAAAAAGCATGTGTTCTGATTCCAAGAAGTATGATATTAGACACTAGATATTAAAACCATCAAATTAAGACAAATCTCTCTAAGAGAAGCTTTCCATCACTACTCATCTCTGGATGAAATTGGGTACCAAAGATATTCAAATCGTTGTATTGGATCATTTCAAAATCACAAACATCAGACTTGGCAATCTGTGTGAAAGTAGTGTCTATCTTTGATATCAAATAGGAGTGGCTTTCAAATACATTGATTTTTCCGCTACAAAGAGGATTTGTTTTTAGTATCTCGATTTCTTGGTTTCCCTTGTGTATCTGATCCATTTTCTTAAGTGTACCACCAAGCGTCAGGGCAAGAATTTCTGCACCATAACATATTCCAAGAAGCGGTTTCTTTTCGGTAACGGCATATTTGATTATTTTTGAATTAATTACATTCATTAGTAAATTATTTTTTCTTCTACCAGAGAGAATTAGTGCTGAATATTTGGATAGCCTAGATAGAATAATTTTATCGGAAGCGATGGTTTCATGGCGTATACTTTTTTCAGTTAAAAAATCTAGTAGCGATTTTGTATAAACAGATCCGTTATCAACAACTAAAAGCATGTTGTGATATAGTTTGTGAGGTATATTGATCTATTCTATAGTTATTCTGCAGATAATAGTTTAGAAGGAAAGTTCAGGCTATGTTGTGGTCACTCAATTTTCTAGTGAAATAAATATAATTAACCACTAGATAATTTATTTTCCCATAAGTAAAATTATCCAACTTCTATTGAGATGTAATGCAATTCTGCTACATTTTCTACGATCACAATAGAACCAAAATTAATGGTGTTGTCTTTCTCCCAAACAATTACCCTGTCACTTCTTGGTTTTACAAAACTCTGTATGAAGTTTGAAACTAGTTTCTTGGTATCTTCAAGATCAGTTTCTTGGAAGAAAGAAATTTTGCCTTCTTCAAATGATAGTGGGATCTGTACTGATGTAGGACTGACAATTTTGAGATTTTGTTCATCAAATAATGATTTCAGTGTTAATATACGCGAATCTCTGTCAAGTTCTACATATCCGCTAGTAGATGGTGCAACTCCAGAGAGTTTGGCAAGATATGCCCCAAAGGCTTGCTGAGGAGTGTTTCCCATTCCAACGTAATACTCACCATCAAATGCAGCACCAACAGCTGCAATTGTTCCAAGTTGAGTAACAACTCCACCGGCGCCTGCAGTATATACTGGGATAAAGTAAACATCATGATCACCAATTCTGTATAGAATGTTATCTCCGATTCTTGGATTCCTTAGCAATGTCTTTAGTTGAGCAAAGTCAGGATCTCTATCCAATGCCTCACGTACTGCCGTAGGACCTAAAAGTTTGGTTTCAGAATCTAGTGGTACTTCATAAAAGTGCATCTTTCCCAAGTTTTTCAGATCATTTTCTACTACCATAAAACCTGCTAGGTTTCGTCCCTGTGAGCCGCGTAATTCAAGAGAAAGTAATCCAACATATGTGCTTGTATCAAATCCTGGCGGTTTTGCTTGTACATAATATGCACCTAGTCCTTCTGGGACTTCATAGAATTCCTTTGCTTGTATGAAGGTAGAGGTATCTGTAACATGATATATGTTATACATCTCAACTTTCCAGTTGAATAGTTCCTCAGGATATCGGATTTGTTTTTCAAGCCATGCAGGAGTTTCAATAAATTTGTCTTTGTATTGACTAACAAACATGTTTGTGAAAAAATCGTCTCCCGTTTTTATCAGAGATATGTTACCATCATATACATTAACTAGTCCATATCCAACGAGTCTGAGGTATGGATTACTGACAGTCCACGGAATGTTATGTGTGTCAAATCCAACTATCAGAGGAATGAGCCAGTAGGTTTTTTGACCGTCAGTAACAGGTAGAGCATCAACTTCTTGTCCAAAGAGATCATATTGGAAATATGGATATAGTGTTTGCATTCTATCATGAATGTCTCTGAATCTCATAATGTGGATGGGTTCTGTTGGATAAGAAAGTAAAAAGTTTGGTTCAAAGATTTGGCTTAGTGGTGGTGCTACATCTAGACCTCCTTTTCCATTGTATAATGCATTGTTTAGTTCTGCAGTTGCATCTCCTCTGTTTGTTGGGTAAGCAGACCAAGTTTCTTGGAAAATTCCGCCTTCTCCATAGTAGATAGATCTTTGTTTGAAGAGCGTACTACTATCAGTTATTGTACCGTTACTTGCTTCTAGAGTGAGAAATCCGTTTGGAACATGTGTGTATACAAGATGCTCATTATACCATCTGTTTTCTAGGCTTACAGACGGTGGGAGAACAGGCTTCATTGATGCTGTCCAGTATAGTTTATCATTAAATCTCAGGATGTCATTATCTTCAAAGTCAACATATGGTATTAGACCAATCTCTGGTTTTAGTTTTGCAAATGCTGCATCCCAGTCCCAAACTCTTACATTGTTAAGAGTTTCCTTATTTTGTAGTATGTAATTTTTAATGTTGCTTGGAGGAACAGATTCTAGTTTTACGTCATGTCTATTAACCTTAATTTGATCTAGTTGACCAAGATATTGGTTTATGCCTATCTGTTGAGCTTTGTAAGGACCAAGATACTCAATTTTTCTTGCATCAGCAATGCTGTTGTTAACAGCCATTATAGAACCTGCGATTACTGCAATAGCAAGTATTGTCAGAACACGTATGTAGATATCCCGCTTTGATGGTTGAATTATTACTCTTGATCGATATTTGTCAACAAAATAAAACGCAATAAGACTCAATCCTGATGCAAGTGTTCCACCAATTGCATATCTTGTGTTGTAATCTATTTGGTTGGTGAAAAACATGTTAATGCCAGCCCACAGTATTCCTATGCCAATTATTCCTTCAATTGTGGCAATGTAATATAGGAATCTTGGTTTGCCCTTTGATGCGTCCTGCAGGTAGTTTGTAACCACTTTAATGATAGAATGTAATCCAACATACAATACTAGACGTATACCTATTGCTGCAAGTATAGGCGGAACCAAAATGGTTAAAGCTGGAATCATTGGAACAATTCGATCTGTAGCATAGGAAGGATCTGTTGGAGGTGTAGTAAAAGAAAGTGAAAATAATCCCCAGATACTTTCTACACCAAGATCATTTCCTTCTAACAAATATTGTATTGCAAAACCAAACATTAGATTACTAAAAAGTGCTCCAAAAAGTAACACCTTTGTTATTTGCCAGATCACAAAATTTGGAACGCTTAGTTTGTAGTCTAGAAAACTTGGAATGTTAGATAAAATTGAACTACTTTCTCCTTTTTTTAGAAAATTTATTGCGGTGTGAATTGCGTACCATGCTATTGAGGAGCGATTTTTTATGTTGACTCTAATTAATGTGATTGATGCTAGGATTAGAGCAGAAATGATGGAATAGAATAAAGGTTTTGTAAAGAGATCGCTAAACTCATTTACATTCATGAATAAGACTACTGCCTGGTTACCAACTACAACAAAGATTACTATGCCTATGAGCGCAGCAAGTCCTAGACGAACATACCTTCCAGCATCAGGCGATTGTGGACTGTCTTCAGTAGATGAGCTGTACAAAATCACGCTACCTTCATTTATGTCAAATTAATGTCTTACCAAAGGTCCGTATACATTTAAGGTCAAAAGAACAAAAGATATCATGATACAACTGGGTATCAGAGATTTAGTAAAGTATCCCTTTCTTGCAGAAACAGGCGAATATCTACGTGATAAGGGCTTTAATTTGGAACAACTTGGTCATCCAGATTGGAAACCAATAGTGGAAAAAGCCTATGGAAGAATCGTGGTTGCTACAACAGGACAAATCTATGGTTCGGCCATTGAAGATTTTGAAAATATGGATTCTGAGATTCTTTCTTTTGTAATTGCAATAGTTTTGTTAAAATCAGCCGGTATACCAACTTTAATCAAAAGATTTTCTCTCTCAGAAGCAAGAAGAGCTGAAAGATACTTACAACGAGATCTTCTTCAGAAAAAAAATGAAACAAAATTAGAATTGCCATTAAAAATAATGCAAGATCTTTTTTCAGTAAAAGTGATGACAAAGGAGGAGGATTTTGTTATCAGTGTATCAGATTATCTCAAACGTGCCGTTCAGTTTCACGAGAAAGAGTGGAAGCTAATAAACAGAAGAGTAGAAAATGGATTTGTGTTTTTAACTGCACATGAAACCGTTAGACTCATACGAAAAGAATTAGATGGATACATAAATTCAAAAATTCAGGCAGTTAACATTCCATCTATTCCAGAAACATTCAGAGAACGGGTATCTGATCTATCTTTACTTGCAAAAAAATTTTCGGAATATGTTACAGTTTCGTCTGATTATCCACCTTGTATCAAACATGCTATTGAAGTTCTTGATAGAGGAGAAAATTTGCCGCATTCTGGGAGATTTATGCTTGCTTCATACCTATTATCAAAAGGTCAAACTACAGATCAGATTGCTCCACTGTTTAAGAATGCACCAGACTATAACGAACGTGTTACAAGATATCAGCTTGATCATATTGCAGGCTCTTCTGGGAAAGGAACAAAATATTCTTGCCCTTCATGTGACAAGCTAAAAAGTGAAAATCTTTGTTTTGAAATTCCTGAATGTAGCGGGATCATAAACCCGATTCAGTTTGGAAAAAAGAGGACTGCAAATGCTTGAAAAAAATGTGAAACTAGTAAATGATGCCTTTAAAGAGTATTATTTTAAACATTTTGAACTTATTCATGTTCCTACAAGAACCTCGGAACGGGAATTTGGTTACCAAAAATTCAATGATGGAATGACAAGACATCTTTCCATAAAAGACGATAAAGAATTACATTTGTTACTAATGACACAGGTTCCCTCTGATGTGTATTGCTCAAATGCTTACTACTCATTTCCAAATCTACCCATATCAGAGAAGGACTGGAAGGGCGCTGATCTAATTTTTGATATTGATGCAAAAGATCTGAAGCTTGATTGTAGAACTAGCCATATTTGTTGCAGGTGTAACTCTTGTCAAAACATTGTAAAACAAGGGATTAATTGTTCGGTATGCGGATCTACAAAACTTGAAACGATATCTGTACCATGTAAAAATTGCATGTCTGAATCAAAGAAAGAAGTGACGAGACTTCTTGAAATATTAACCGAAGATTTTGGAATCCAAAAAGAAGAGATTCAAGTCTACTTTTCTGGAAATGAAGGATTTCATGTATATGTAGTAAATTCTGACTATCAAACTCTAGATTCAAGAGAGAGAGCAGATCTGGCAGACTATATAATGTTTAATGGAATAATACCAGAAACTCTTGGTATGAACAAACAAAACAATTCTAAATCTGCACTTCCTGATGTGAATGAAAGAGGTTGGCGTGGCAGAGTTGCAAAAGAGATCTTTGGTTCCAAGTCTAAACGAGCAAAGATTGTGCAAGAGATCCTTTCAGGAGGATATTCAGTATTTCAAGAAAAACTTGAAGATTGGAGACCAAAAATAGGAGTAAAGATCGATCCTAAGGTGACCATGGATATTCATCGAATATTTAGATTGGTAGGATCTCTAAACAGCAAGAGTGGTCTTTCAAAGATAATGTGCAAAGATTTAGAAAATTTTGATCCATTTTCTGATGCATGTCTTCTTGATGATGAGAAAGTTGAGATTATAGCAAACTGCCCAATTTCCTTTAAACTCAAAAATAAAAAATATGGTCCATATGAAAAAGAGAAAATCACAGTTCCAAAATATGTAGCTGTTTATATGATATGTAAAGGTATTGCAGATATTAATTAAAAAAGTCAATATTAATAAAATTTTGTAAAATCATCTAACACTTGGAGTTTAAATTATACCCAATAATTACCCCCATTATGCAAGTGGGGATGCATGTATCTATTGCTGGCTCCATCGATAGAGCTGTAGATAATGCATTAATTCTTGGTTGCAATGCTTTTCAGATTTTTACAAGAAATCCACGTGGTTGGAATACAAAACCACTTTCAAATGATGTTATAACTAATTTTAGAGAAAAATTATCTACGAGTAAAATTGACAGATTTGCAACGGTTGCTCACATGCCATATTTACCAAATCTTTCATCGCCAGAGGAAGATCCTTTTTCAAAATCTTTGAATTCATTAGTAGATGAGTTGAAGAGATGTAGCAAACTGGGTATTCCTTATCTTGTAGCTCATCTTGGAAGCCATAAAGGAGCTGGCGATCAAAAAGGAATAGAAAAACTTGTCAAGAGTTTCACAAACGCTGCAGAGGAGACCCCAAATGATGTTATGATGCTTTTAGAAAATACTGCTGGACAAAAAAATAGTGTGGGTTCTGACTTTGAACAGCTTGCTTCCATTTTATTCCAGCTCAAGCCAGCAAAACGATTTGGCATCTGCCTTGATACATGTCATGCATTTGCAGCAGGATATGACTTGCGAACTGAAAAAACAGCCCAATCAACGTTAGAACAGTTTGATAAATTCATAGGAATAGAACACATTAAGATAGTCCATCTTAATGATTCAAAGAAAGAAATTGGTTGCAATATAGACAGGCATGAACACATAGGACTTGGAAAAATTGGAGAACCCGGTCTTAGTTATGTTGTTAAATTTGCTAATTCTAAAAAGATACCAATTATTTTGGAAACGCCAATAGATGATAGGCGTGACAACTTTGGAAACATAAAAAAAGTAAAGGAATTGGCATAACTGTAAGTGGTTGGTTGATGTATAGTGAATTATGATCAGATAATGCAGCTTGCATTAGAGCGTGGATTTTATTTCCCAAGCTGTGAAGTATATGCAGATGCACAAGCTGGTTTTTGGGAATATGGTCCATCTGGAGTAAGTTTTAAAAATAAATTCATAGAACTGTGGAGGCGCGAATTTGTTAGAAGAGATAGGATGATGGAGATTGATGGTTCTCAGATAATGTCACAATCTGTCTTTCAAGCGTCTGGGCATCTAACAAGCTTTGCAGATCCCATTGTAGTATGTGAAAAATGCAAATCTATTTTCAGAGCTGATAAATTAATTATAGAAATTACCTCAATTGTGGTTCCTGAAAGCGCAGATCTTTCAGAGTTTGATAAACTAATTACAGAAAAAAATCTTGTTTGCCCAAAATGTAAAGGCAAATTCAATAAAGCTCACAAATTCAATATGATGTTCAAAGTAGGAATTGGTCCAGAAACAGTGTCGGCCTATCTGAGACCAGAGACATGTCAGTCTATCTTTGTAGATTTCCCAAGACTCTTTAAAACAATGCGAGGTAAGCTGCCTGTAGGAATCGCACAGATTGGTAAGAGTTTTAGAAATGAAATCTCTCCTCGCCAAAGTCTTCTCAGATTAAGGGAATTTTATCAAGCAGAAATTGAGGTTTTTTGCAACCCAAACAAGTTAAATAACCTTGAAAAATTTTCTGAAGTTGAAAATGCAGAGATCAGAATAATGGTTGGTGATACTATCAAAACCATGACATGTAAAGAGGCGTTGGATTCAGGAATTTTACCAAATAAGCTTGTTGCATACTATCTAGGATTGCTGACAGAGTTTTATCAAAAAACTGGTATTGATACCAAGAGAAGCAGATTCAGAAAACTTGGAGATAAAGAAAAGGCATTTTATGCATCCGTTGCTTTTGATTTTGAAGTAGAAACTACAATGGGGTGGTTGGAGCTTGTTGCGTGCAATTATAGATCAGATTACGATTTGAAAAGTCATGCTAATACAAGTAAGGAAAAATTTGAAGTATTAGATGATGATGTAAAGGTACTTCCACATGTGTTTGAGCTTTCTATGGGCATAGATAGGAGTCTTTACACCGTATTGGAGCATAGTTTACGTGAGGATAAGGAAAACGATAGGGTTGTTCTTTCTCTAAAGCCTTATCTTGCGCCAGTTCATGTTGGCGTGCTGTCGCTTGTAAAAAAAGATGGCCTTGCAGAAAAAACTGAAGAGATTTTTTCAAAGATTAAAAGAGACTATGATGCATTTCTGGATCATTCTGGTACAATAGGAAGGAGATACAGACGACTGGATGAAGTAGGAGCACCACTGGCCATTACGGTAGATCATCAAACTCTTCAAGATGATACAGTCACAATTAGAGTGCGTGATTCTATGAGTCAGGAAAGAATTAAGATTTCAGAACTTGATTCATATCTTGCAAGGAATGTAGCATATCCGTAACTACAAAACAGAAAAGAACTTGACGAAAACGTCTTCTCATTAATGTATACAACGAGTAATAATGAAATAAATTTCTCATAATCTTTTCATACACAAAGGGATGACAAAATTATGAAACGCACAAAAATGCTTGTTAATTTAGATCAAAAAATTATCAAGTGTAAAAGATGTCCAAGGCTTGTATCATATAGGCAAAGTATCGCAAAAGAAAAAACAAGGCGGTTCAGGGGTGAAGAATATTGGGGAAAACCTCTTTCTGGTTTTGGAGATCCTAATGCCGAATTATTACTTATTGGCCTAGCTCCTGCAGCACATGGTGGAAACAGAACTGGAAGAATGTTTACTGGTGATAGTTCAGGAGATTGGGTTGCAAAAATTCTTTATGAAAAAGGATTTGCTACAAGACCAACAAGTAAAAAGATCGGAGATGGCTTTAGTTTAATTAATGCGTATATCACTGCAGCTGCAAGATGTGCACCACCTAAAAATAAACCACTAAAAGATGAGCTTGAGAATTGTTCAACGTATCTTAAAGATGAGATATTCATCTTAAAGAATATCAGAGTGATAATTTGCCTTGGACGTATTGCTTTTGAATCTTGCTGTAAATTGTTACATGTCAAAAATAGGAGGTTCGCACATGGTAAAACATTCAGTCATGGCAAATGGACCATTATATCTTCATATCATCCAAGTAGGCAGAATACACAAACAGGTCGGCTTACATGGAATCAATGGCAAGATATATTTTCCAAAGCAAGAAAAGTCTTATCTGAAACGAAATGAAGTTATCAGTTGTAATTCCGACATATAATGAAAGAGAAACTCTTCCAAGTCTTATTGAAGAGCTTCTATCAGAAATTAAAAAAATTGCAGAGAGGGTTTCCATCATTATAGTCGATGATGCATCGCCTGATGGAACTGGTCAAATTGCAGAAGATTTGAACAAAAAATATGGTGATATTTCAGTGTTGCATAGAAAAGCAAAGCTTGGTCTTGGTTCTGCATACAAAGAAGGGTTTAGGTTTGCATTAGATAGATTCCAGCCAGATTTCATAGTGCAAATGGATGCAGATCATTCTCATGATCCAAAAGAAATTTCACGAATGTTACAAAACATGCATGATTACGATTTTGCAGTTGCCAGCAGGCACGTAGTTGGAGGATCTGTAACAGGTTGGGGAACATATAGGAAATTGCTTCATTCTACGGCAGGCACGCTTGCAGCAGTCTGTGGTGGATTAAAGATTTCTGATCCAACAAGTGGGTTTAGAGTTTTCAAAAATAATGTCTTAAATTCTGTTGACTTTTCCAAGATAAAATCAGGCGGTTTTGCGTTTCAAATAGAAGTTTTATGTTTATTGAAAAGAATGGGATTTAGAGGATTTGAATTTCCTTCAGTGTTTGTTAATAGAAAATATGGAAAGTCAAAGATGGGATTTAACGAATCAATTCAATTCATCAAAACCTGTGTTCGTCTTTTACTGAATCGAATCTAAAAAAATAGATATAAAAAGTGGACGTAATCGCCAGTCTTCCCATTGCGAGTTCCCCTACTCGTATGTTGATTGTGACGATACTCCGGTGGGTGATGGAACCGATGGGAATCTATCGCCAATCTGTTGTTCTGCAACTGCGGATGCTTCTTGTAGAATCTTATCTGTTTCTTCGTTAGATACATCAGAGTCTACACTAAAGTCTCCACCTGCTAGCGAATCCATCATTAGTCCATTGAGTGTCTGTGTCATAGAGTTAAGCTCTGCATCTGCTTCAGGCATGAATCTTCCAAGGGATGATTTGAGTCCCTTCATGGTTGACATTGCTGGTGCTATAGCTACCATTGCATCTCCAAGATCATGGATGGTAGTTAGACGTAATTGTACTTGTTCTAATGCCATTCTTGCATTGCCTAACATCTTTGTGACCTTTCTAATTTCTGCTAACTCGTTGGACAAAACTCTGCTCGTACTAGCATCGTGTTGTTGCATTGCGGCTACGATTCGTTTGAAAAGCTGTGCATCTCGTTCTCTCAGCTTTCCTAACATAGAATCCATCTTCGATACTTGACCCTGTAATTTGTTCACAGCGCCTTCAATTCTGGGTTTGAGGGCTCCCTGTGGTTTTACAGCGTCATGTATTTTTTCGTTTAAACCTCTGGTCTCTTGTCGAGTCCAGGTTTTATCGAAGCCTGTCATGCGAGGTAGTTTAAAATTTACTTCTTAATGTCGGGTGTATATTATCATCAACATTAGGCTAAATTTAGCTCACAAAATGTAAATCAGGCACATATTTTGTTGACACTATGCCAAGAATTGCAGTCTTTGATTCTGGTTTTGGTTCTCTTTCCATCATCAAACCAATACAAAAAAAGATCAAGTCAGAGATCATCTATTTTGCAGACCAAAAGAATTTTCCATATGGTACAAAATCTGTTTCTGAACTTGAAAAAATAATAAAATCAACCATCATCAGATTAGAAAAACAATTTGAACCAGATGTGATAATAATCGGATCAAACACTCCATCATTGTTACTAAAAAAAATCATAAAACCAAAGATCATCAGAGTTTATCCACCGCTACGACAAGCAGTCAACAAAACAAAATCACATTCCATAGCTATACTTGCAACCAAATCAGTCATAGAAAGTAACGCATTAAGAAATTTTATTAAAAAAAACGTACCAAAAAATATTAAAGTGAATTCAATAAATGCGTCACCACTTGTAGAGCTTGTTGAGTCAGGTAAATTTATTTATGACAAGAAATTTTGTAAGAAAAAGATAGAAGCGGTTTTATTAAAACCAATCACAACTAATAATGTTGATGTTGTAACTTTATCTAGTACACATCTGCCGTTTCTTTTGCCTATTTTAAAACAAGTCCTTCCAAATATTATATTTTTAGATCCAGCATATCTTGTTGCAGATCAAGTTGTAAAAAAACTGAAAACAAAAAATTCAAAACGGAATTCTATGAAAATTTTCACTTCTGGGGACGCAAAACATTTTCAAGAGAAATTATGCCAAATAGGAATCAAAAACACAGTAAAACGGTTATGATTTGATTTTTGTTTTTCTAAATCCATGACTAAATGTCTTGTCGTATAACTTGGAATATTCATAAGATTTTGGATTTACAACATCGCCAATAATTATAATCGCAGTACGAGTAATTTTCTCACCTCTTACTTTCTTTGCAATATCTTTTAGTGTTCCTGTTATTACTTTTTCATCTTTCCAGCTCGCGCGATATACTGCAGCCACCGGAGTCGATTTTGGATATCCACCTTCTATGGCCTGTTTTACTATGTCTGAGAGAAGATGTACACTAAGATAGAATACCATGGTAGCCTTGTGCTTGGCAAGTTCGGAAATTTTCTCGTGTTTTGGAACCTTAGTTCGTGATTCAGCTCTTGTAATGATGATGGTTTGGGTAACACCTGGTAGTGTAAGTTCAGAACCTAAAGTTGCGGCTGATGCCAAAAAGGAAGTGATCCCAGGTACGATTTCATATTCTAGGCCCGCTTTTTGAAGATTATCCGTTTGTTCTCTTATTGCACCATAAATACTTGGATCCCCATCCTGTAATCGAATTACCAATTTTCCTTTCTTTGCGTTAGTTTTCAAAATGTCAAAGATCTCTTCTCTAACTAGCTTTGCTGCATCATGTAGTTTTGCTTTTTTACATAATTTTATGATCTCTGGAGGTATTAGAGATCCTGAATAGACTACTACATCTGCATTCTGCATCAGTTTTTTTGCTTTTATGGTAAGAAGCTCAGGATCACCAGGACCACAACCAACAAAGTAGACCTTAGACACGCTTTACCACCATTATTGAAAAATACTTGTTAGTGAAAGTATCTTTGGTAACTTCACCAAGTGTTAATTTTTTAACAATTTCCTCATCAGTGCCAATGTCTTGTGCTATTGCAAAAATCGAACTGTCAGAAAATCCCGCTTCTTTTAATAACGTAATAACTTGATCGAAATATCTTCCATCTTTTAAAAATATCATTGTATCACAGTTTTTTGCTGTTTCTTTTACTCTAGAAAGATCATAGCATGCAGGAATTACTGCCACAGTTTCATCACCTTCTGCAATGCTTATGCCAACTTTAGATGCAAAAGCAAATATCGATACTATTCCGGGAATTACTATGATCTTAATTTCTGGATATTTTGATTTTAGTTCACGCTGAATATAGATCCAAGTACTGTAAAGTGATGGATCGCCTACAGTAAGATAAACGACGTTTTTACCAGATTTTATTACGTTTGCTATAGTCTGAGCATTCCTTTCCCAAGTATTTTCAAGCGTTTTTTTGTCTTTGACCATTGGGAAAACCAAGTTTATGATTTCTGGTTTTTTAGAATTATCAATTACTGAAGTTATGATAGAATAAGCTATGCTTGTTTTTCCTTCTTTAGATGTTGGACATATTATTACATCTGCATTACGAATAGCCTTTACAGCTTTTACAGTTAAAAGATCAGGATCTCCAGGACCACAGCCAACACAAACTAGATCTGTCATCAGAAGCGATTTCAAGTTGTGCCTAATTAAAAGTTAGATTTTTGTTGCAGATATTATGGTAACAGGATTTCTTGCAAGCATCATTGT
>CAYSWR010000027.1:0-17555 GCA_964434855.1 uncultured Nitrosopumilaceae archaeon
CAGTTGGCGCTTCTTCAAATTTTATTGCGACTGTTTGAATAAATTGTTTGTCAGGCGGATGGTATGCTAGTCTTTGTCTTGTTCTGTAATAATTCTCACCAGTGTATTTCACAGTAGGTGTTGGTGGCTCTATTCTTCTTGGTTCTTCTTTTTGTTTTTGTGGTTTTGGTTCTGCCATTTCTGGTTCAGGAGGTGGTGCTGGTCGAGAAATTTGAACAGTGACTTGTCCTGTGAATTGTTTGTCAGGTGGATGGTACGCTAGTCTTTGACGTGTAGCATAATATCGGTTACCGGTATATCCCGATGAGCTTGTAGAGGTATAGGCTGGTGCAACTTCGGCTTGTGTAGTAGTTTGTGTACTTTCTGGTTTTGGTGGAGGCTGTGGTCGCTGTTGAACTTGTGGCTTTGGTGCAGGTGGAGGCGGTGTTGGCCTTGTTTCTGCAGGCTTAGCTTGAGCAGCTAGTGCGTTAAGCTTTGCCTCAAGTTCAGCAATCTTTGCTTCAAGATCAGCTTTAGTTTTAGTAGAACGCGATTTTTTAGCTGGTTTATCAGTAGACATGTATTATTTTGTCATGTGGTTGGAGTTTATTTAGATTTTGATCATTATCAGAACATTCAAGCCTAATCTATAGAAGTTTTATAAGAACGATGAACCAAGTTATCATATTGGACGATTTTGAAAGAGAATATCCTGAATTTGACTGGAAAAACACTCCCGCATACAAGCATCCTGGTGGAAGAAACTGTCCGTGTCCCAAGCACGAGTACATCAGGGAGCAAATTAACGTAGCAAAGACAATAAACCAATCAAGTAAAGAACCTAGTCGCCTTACTTTGAAATTCTGCCCAGATCACTATAGAGTTTATCTAGACGAAGTAATTCCTGGGATGCCTTTCAAATACAGAATGCTTACAAAGATAGCACTAAAAATTGGCGCAATACAGATTGAACAGCTAAAATACATGCAGTCAGATCAGTGCTTTTACTGCAAGTTTGGTTCCGGTGGCCATGATAAGAAAAGTGAGCTGCCTCCGATAAGCTAAACCGGGCCAAGTAAAATCTTTGGTTTGTTTGGTGTGTCGTGATGACATTTTTTGCCACACAGCGGACACGTTACTCTATCCAAGAAAATGCATTGACATATGTGTGATTTTAGATAGCTTTCAGCTGATTTTGTGTATTCGCCAGTACCATTACAGAAGGGGCACTGAGTTTCTAAAAGTGCAATCTTTCCCTGTCCGCTACAGACAGCACATTTTTGCTGACTCACTGTAAGGAATTCTTCCCGAGTCTAATTAAAGTCCTTTTGTTAAAACTTTTTCTTATTTACTTGCAGCAGTACAAATCCAGTTAAGCTTATACTACATGCAAATTCAGTAAAGTTGTGCCAATTGAAGATCTTGGCGAATTTATAGAAAAACTGGAAAAGGCCGGAGAGTTACGACGAGTCAAAACTCAAGTTGATGCAGATTTAGAAATTGCTGAAATTTTGCGAAGAGTCATGTATGCAAATGGACCGGCACTTCTTTTTGAAAATGTAAAAAACCACAGCATGCCAGTCTTAGGAAATGCTTTTGGTTCCATGAAAAGACTTGAGCTTGGTTTAGAGACTGATGATTTTACCCAGATAGGTCAAAGAATTGTTGACATGACAAAGATGGACATTCCTTCAGGTCTTTTTGACAAGATTAGAAAACTACCAGAGCTTTCAAAGATGACAGACATTGCCCCAAAGTTACAAAAAAGTGGACCTGTCACAGAGATTTTTGAAGACGCACCTTCCTTTGAAAAGATTCCAATTCTAAAGACTTGGCACAAAGATGCAGGGAGATTCATTACTTTTGGTCTTGTTGCAACAAGACATCCTGAAACTGGTATTAGAAATCTTGGAGTGTACAGAATGCAAATTCTTGACAAAACTCATGCTCTCATGCACTGGCAAAAACACAAGCGTGGAGCACATCACTACGACATGCAAAAGGACAGGGGAGACAAAACTGAGGTAGCTATAGTAATTGGCGGGGATCCTGCAACAGTATTTTCAGCAGTTGCTCCAGTTCCAGAAGGACTAGACAAGTATCTTTTTGCAGGAATAGCAAGAAAAACCGGAATCAAGACAGTGAAATGCAAAACAGTTGATCTTGAAGTTCCTGCAAATGCTGAGCTTGTGTTAGAAGGATATGTTGATCCTTCAGACATAAGAATGGAAGGTCCGTTTGGGGATCATACTGGATATTATACTCCTCCAGAACCATATCCTACTTTTACATTGACAGGAATAATGAGACGAGAAAAACCAACTTATCTTACAACAATTGTTGGCAAACCAATTTTGGAAGATGCGTTTATTGGTAAAGCAATAGAGCGTTCTTTCTTGCCACTGATTAAAATGTTCCAGCCTGAAGTTGTTGATTTTTCCATGCCTGCATCAGGATGGTTCCAAGGAATTGCGATCATTTCAATAAAGAAAAGATATCCAGGTCAAGCAAAAAAAGTGATGATGGGACTATGGGGATTAGGTCAGCTTGCACTAACAAAAATTTTCATTGTTGTAGATGATGATGTAAATGTCCATGACATCAATGATGTAATTTGGGCAGTAACAACAAGATCTGATGCAGCACGCGATATTATAATAATTAACAATACTCCAACTGACACGTTGGATCCAGCCTCGCCTCTTTTGAATCTAGGATCTAAACTTGGCATAGATGCAACTCAGAAAACAAAAGAAGAAGGATATCAAAGAGAGATTCAAGAGTTAGTCAAAGTAGACGAGGATACAAGGAACATTGTAGATGCCAAGTGGTCTAATTACGGAATCTAGTGTGCCTGTACTGTGTTATAGAAATTATCTCGCTCTTCTACTGCATAGCCCATTTGTTTTACTGCGTCAATGATCTTTTTTGCGGTCAGTTCCGTAGAGCGAGCTCCCGTACATGAGACAACTTCTTCTCCAATAAGTGTACCACCAAAATCATCAGCACCATATTGTAGAGCCATTTGCGCCATACCAATTCCATTTGTAAGCCAAGAAGATTGTATGTGTGGTATCAGCCCATCATACATCATCCTAGAAATTGCAATCATCTTTAACAGCTGAAAGCCTCCAGCTGGATATGTCACAGTGTTTTCTTGTTGCATCAAAGTGTTGTTAGGCTCAAAGCTCCAAGGAATAAATGCCATGAATCCGCCTGTTTTTTCTTGTAGTTTTGCAATCCTGACAAAGTGTTCTGCAATGTCTCTGTTGCTTTCGACATGTCCGTACATCATTGTTGCAGAAGCTGGTAGTCCTATATCATGAGCCTCTTCCATTATTCTTATCCAATGATCACTTGAGATCTTTTTTGGACTAATCACATCCCTTACAGAATCTACTAGAATTTCTGCACCTGCACCGGGAACTGATTGTAGTCCTGCTTCTTTTAATCTGGAAAGAACCTCTTTTGTACTGGATTTTTCAACTCTTGCTATCATATCAATTTCTGATGCAGAAAGTCCATGCACTCCAACCTCTGGGAAATTCTTTCTAATCAATCGAAATGCGTCTTCATAGTATTCAATTCCAAGTTTTGGATTGTGGCCACCTTGGATTAACACTTGTGTAACTCTAAACATCTCCCATGCTGTTTTAACACGTGCTTCAATTTCTGCCAGTGATACTGTATAGGATTCTTCATGTTCTGGTGGTCTGTAAAATGCACAGAATTTGCAGTCCGTAACGCAGACGTTTGTATAATTGAGTATTATGTTATTTACAAATGAGACCTTTTTTCCGTATTTTTGGCGAGTCAAATGACCTGCCACCAGTCCCAATAGATGCACGTCGTCAGATTCTAGCAGTCTAACACAGTCTTCTAAGCTAGGCCTGTGTCCTGCAAGCGAGTTTTCAAGAATGTCGCCTATTTCAGAAGCATAAAGATCCTTTGTTATCTGACTCATTTTGTTTTTGCTTTCGTTTTATGCTATTTAATCCTTGATGACCTGTGTATTCGTGATCTCTTGTTAATTTTGATGATGTAATGAAAATTGTTTTAGATGAAATTGTACTGCAATTTAGTACAAATATAATCTAAAACCAAGTGAAAAGAAAATTACAAACAGAAATAGAATAGCCTGTAATAGAGCATTTCCACATTTGGCAGACGGGATTTTTTAACTTTCATTGCAAAAATAATTCAATGACTTCAATTAGAGCTAGTAAATACGAGAATGAAGTTTCAGACTCGAACGTAAGTCTAGGGGAACCAATTGATTCTTCGATGGACTTACAGTTTCTCAGAAACCAAATAGTTAAGGAGTACAGGAAAAGCGAGGAGTTTGTCAATCGTGAATGGGTAATAATCGAGAAACAATCCCTTGTTAAATTAATTCTAGAAACCTTTGCAGATAATGATAAACGAGAGATTATGTATTCTACTTTGTATAATCCAAAGACGATTACGGAAATAATAGCTATTTGTAAAATACCAAAGACTTCGGCCTACAGAATAATCAATTCTATGATAGAAAACTATCTGCTAGTACCAAATAGCTCATCTAAGAATGGTAATAGAACATTAAAAAAATATGCTTCGACAATTGAAAACGTACAAATCGAAACAGTAAAAAATAAAGTTATTGTCAAGGTCAAGTTCGTAAAAAGTTTGAAATGACTTCGATCTTAATTGTTCTCCCATTAATCCTAACTTGGAATAACTTATCTAGAACGGGTTATCATAATCAAGCAGTTCCTCAAATGTTTCAAATCATATGAAACGGCTCTGTCTATATCCCCGCTATTTTTAAGTAGGGTACACCAAGGAATATCTCTTAATGGTATCTGGACTACAGATTAGATTAAATCGAATTTTAAGATCAGGAAAGATGCTTTGTATCCCAATGGATCATGGCATATCAAGTGGACCAATCAAGGGACTTGAGGATCCTCATAGTGTGATTTACGCATGTCAACACTGTGGACTGACTTCGATCATTGTCAACAGAGGAATTCTAAAAACACTTCCTAAACCACTAGCAATTGGAGTTTTGGTACATTATTCAAGTAGTACATCACTTTCAAAATCACCTAACAGAAAGATGCTCACAGGTTCTGTCGAAGATGCGCTAAGACTTGGTGCAGACGGAGTTTCACTTCACATCAACATAGGTGGAAAAGAAGAACCAGAAATGCTTGAACAGCTTGGAAAGATGGCTGATGATTGTCACAAGTGGGACATGCCACTTTTAGCTATGATGTATCCAAGAGGCGAGAACATCAAAGACCCACATGATCCAGAAATTGTTGCACATGTAGCAAGAATCGGAGCCGAAATGGGCGCAGATATTGTAAAAACCGTCTACACTGGAGATTTTGATTCGTTTGCAAGCATTGTCAAAAGCACTCCTGTTCCAATAGTAATAGCTGGAGGCCCAAAAGCAAAAACTGACAATGACATTTTAGAAATGACCGAAGAAGCAATGAAAGCAGGGGCAAAAGGAGTTACATATGGAAGAAACATCTTTGAACACAAGCGACCAGACAGAATGACCGAAGCTTTGGCAGGAATAATATTTAAAAAAGAGACTGCAAAGGAAGCGGCAAAACGACTTGACAAAAAGTAGAGAGCTGATAATATCCCCAAAAGTTCCAAGGGGACAGATTGGCAAATTTCTTTTAGAACTTGAGAGGGAAGGAATCAAGATTGTTAATGTAGACCCCAAGAGTTTGAAAGGAATTAAGACAAAGCTTGCAACACTATACAACTCTGAAAGTGCAAACTATACAGTATTGGACAAAATCTCTTCGTCAAAACCCAGGGGCAAAAAAGTGGGAATCAGACTCAAGGTTTTATCAAATGCAGATATCGAAAGCATACTCAAGTTTGCAAAGACTGGAATTGATTTTGTCATTGTTGATGTAAAAGATTGGAAAATAATTCCGCTTGAAAATATCATAGCAAAACTACACAAATTACACACCAAAATATTTGCACTTGCAAATAATCCTGAAGAAGTACGAAAGATGTTTTCTATTTTAGAAATAGGTGTGGATGGAGTAATATTTTCAACTAGTTCCATTAATGAAGTAAGGGAAGCCCTAGTTTACCTAGGATCAAAATCTTTCGAGTTAAAGCCAGCAAAAATTTTGGAGATAAAAGAGGTAGGAAATGGTGAGCGAGTATGTGTCGATACTGCATCAATGCTTCATAGAGGTGAGGGAATGCTGATTGGAAGTAGATCAAACTTTTTGTTTCTAGTGCACAATGAATCAGTCGGTTCTTCTTTTACTTCGCCAAGACCATTTAGAGTAAATGCAGGAGCAGTTCATTGCTATACAATTTCTCCAGATGGAACTACAAAATATCTATCAGAGTTAGAAACAGGCTCTGAAGTTCTAGTTTTGGATTCAAAAGGTAAGGCCAGGAGAGCAACTGTTGGTCGTTCTAAAATAGAGAGGAGACCCATGCTTATGATAAAAGCACAAGTTGGAGACGAAGTTGGCGGAATAATTGCACAAAACGCTGAGACAATACGCTTTGTAAGACCAGATGGTCATCTGGTATCTGTTACACATCTCAAAAAAGGTGACGTGGTCTTGGCACATTGCAAACCAGCAACTGGAAGACACTTTGGTATGGAAGTAGATGATGAATACATTATTGAAAAATAATGTATTATTCTATGAATTAGAGAATTCTTTAAATCATGAATCAAAGTCAGTCATATATGGCACCTACTAATGACAGGGCTACAGAATTTGTAGATCTTTGTGTAATATGTAGGCAAGGAATAATTCGTGGTGCCTTGGTTTTCATAAATAACAAAGCATATCATTCTAGTTGCTATGCAGCATTTGGACAAAAAAGTGGAGATGTAAAACCGTCTTAATGATAGAGATGTATTAAAAACTGGATGTAAATTGTTTTCTTATATTTTTACATGAAATGAATAACTGTTGTATAAAATAAAAAATTATTAAAAAAGAATTATTTTATCTACTTTTTATCTTCTTTTTTAGTTGGTTTACTTCTGCCATTTCTTCTCTTAGGTGTTTTCTAAGAATTGCCTCATGTTCTCGCTTGTGTCTCCAATAAATGTTCAATATACCCTGTCTTGTTTTTGCTTTTTTTATTGCAGAAGAATATTTTCTATGGCTATTTTCAACGCTTCTGAAATAGCTTTTGGTATTTGATGTAACCATGATTTGGTTTAGAGAGATTCGTAGATAACCTTTACGAAACAAAGATCAGATGTCAAGCCGTTCTGGTTTTTTCCAATATGGAACAAGCTGCATTTTTCTAAGGGATGGATGTTCCATTGTTCGTTTTTGTGCTATTTTTACATATTTAGCAGACTTGTCAACACCAATATACTTTCGCTTAAGAAATCGGGCCATTTTGGTTGTCTGACCGCTTCCAACAAAAGGATCCAAAATCAGATCACCGGCGTTACTGTAAAGCTGTATCAATCTGTATGGAATTTCTTCTGGAAATGCAGCTGGATGAAACCTTCTGTAACTCGGTGGAACTGGTGCAATATGCCACACAGAGTTTGCAATTTCTTTTTTCATCAAGTCATTGATTTTTAGTTTACTTTTTTTGTCCTTGACATTAGAAAATGGTTGCTTTCTAAGAACTATGATTTGTTCATGCATGATATTTGGGTAGTAGTATGTAGGGTATGGATGTTGTATAGTTACTCTAAACCTTTTTTTTCCACCTGTAACTTTGTTCCAAATTATTTCTTCAAAAAATTTCCAGCCAATTTCTTTTTTTGTTAGTTCTACAAGTAAAATTGCAGGAAGGGGAAGTTTAGTTTTTTCTTCAACAAGTTCGTTTCCTATAACTATACAGCAATGGCCACCTGGTTTTGTAACCTTGTATACTTGGGAGAAAACATCTCTCATCTCATCGATCCAGCTGTCAAGTGATACGCCTACAGTTCCTCTGTACCAGTCGTTTGAGGTTTGATGCTCTTGGTAGTTTATTGCATTGTGATATGGCGGAGAAGTAACAGTGAGTGCAACTTTGTCTTTGCCTATTTTGGAAAGATCTCGTGAATCAGCGTTAACAATAGAATTTGGTTTCCACACGGAAATCATGAATTGATTCACTATATAATATTTGGAGCAGGGATCAAAAACGTACCTTTAACGATTTGGATATCTTGTTTTTTTAAAACGTCTAACGTGAGATTGAATCTGGCTATTAATTGGCCATATGTTTATCTGGGTTCATATCTTAGCTACATTGTGAAGAGAGTCGAAGTTCACACAAAAACAGAAAATCTAAAACCAATCCTTGACGCATTAAAAAAAGTCGGAGTAACTGGAATTACTGTAGCCCAAGTTAGAGGAAGAGGTTCTGTTGAACCTCCCATGATTTCAGGACTCAGAGGAACTGCCAGCTATGCTGCTGATTTCAATACACGCAATCTAATTTACACAATTGTTGAAGACTCTAAATCTGAAGAGGTAATCCAAGCCATTCTAAAAGCAGTTCATAGTGACGGAGAGAAGGTCTTTGGCAAGATCTTTGTAACGCCAATTGAAGATGCTATCGACTTGGGAACAGGGCTGAGAGGATCAGAGGCTCTAAAATCAAAGACGGTATAAAACCTATAATAAAATTAGTTGCAAGTTTAGTTTGAACAAAGGCTTAATTTTCTAACATTACACAAAGAATTATGGCAAACAAGACCTGTGTTACACTAGCTGAGTCAAGTCCAGCAAAGTTACGTTTGCGCCTAAGGCAGGCATTAAAAAGATCAGATTATGCAGAATTGCGATTTGATTTCATGGTTCCAATAAAAATTCCAATATCACTAGATCTAGTAAAAAAAGATTTGAAGAGATGCATCTGTACCTTAAGACCAAAATCAGAAGGCGGCAAGTTTTCGGGTAGCGAAAAAGACAGGACTTCCATACTAAAGTTGATTGCAGAATATAATCCGTATCTGCTTGATGTTGAGTTTGATACCATAAGAAAAAACAAAGACTTGAATCAATATCTAAAAAGAACAAAAACAAGTTTGCTTGTATCATGGCATGATTTTAAAAAAACTCCAGAGGAGAATTTATTAAAAAAGAAACTAAGACAGATGATCAAGTTTTCAAAGAATGTCAAGATTGTAACTACTGCAAAAACGATAGGTGACTCTATGAAGGTTTTATCTTTGTATAGAAACCTGCCAAAAAATCACAGCCTGATTGCCTTTGCAATGGGAAACAGCGGACGCATGTCTAGGATCCTCTGTACACAGTTTGGTAGCCCTTACACATATGTATCACTTGGCAAACCAGTTGCACCAGGTCAGTTTAGCCTAGATGAAGTTAAATCAATCTTCAAGTTGAAAAAATGATATCATGACAAAGACTTATGCGGTGATAGGCGACCCAATTGATCATTCACTTTCGCCTGCAATACACAATGCTGCTTTTGCATTCCTAGGATTAGATTGTGCATACATTGCATATCGAATTCCAAAAGGAGAGCTAGCTGAAGGAATTGAGGCGTTAAAGCTCATCAACATTGCAGGATTTAACGTGACAATACCACACAAGGTGGATATGATGAAGCTTCTTGATGACATGGATGAAGATTGCAAAACAATTGGAGCTACAAACACCGTTAACAACGAGAATGGAAAGTTCAAAGGATACAACACTGACATGGATGGATTCTTAGAACCAATAAAACAGCGAAACCTGAGTTGCAAGGATTCTAATGTTTTGCTTATTGGTGCAGGTGGGGCTGCAAGAGCCATTGTAGCTGCGTTTGCAAAAGAAAAAGCTCACAAGATTACCATTACAAATAGAACTAGAGAAAAAGCAGAAGAACTTGTTAAATTTGCAAACAAGTTAGGACTGGAATCAGAATACACTGATTTAACAAATGCCGGAAACACTGCAGGAAATTACAAGTTCATTGTAAATGCGACTTCGGTTGGCATGAAAAATAATTCAAGCCCAATATCGACAAGGGCTATCAATAAAGATTGTACAGTATATGATATAGTATACGTGCCAGTTGATACAGAATTACTTGAACAGTCAAAAAAACAAGGCGCGACTATCATATATGGTTGGGAGATGCTTCTTGCTCAAGCAATGCGCTCTTTTGAGATCTGGACAAAAAGAAAAGCGCCTTATGAAGCAATGAAGCTTACACTTTTGGGGAGGTTTTGAAATGCCAACAGCAAAGGCAGTCATGCATGGTGCAGTCTCAATTGTAAATGCAATTGCAACAGGAAAAGGAGCAACACTTGGTATTTCACTCAATGTAGAGTCCATCATAGAAGCAACTCAAGGCACTGGAATCATATTTGAAAATAAAGAATCCAGTCTTAGCTCGCGTCTGATAAGAAGCGTCATTGAAAAAGCTGTACCAAAAAATGAGCTTGAAAAGTCCAAACTGAGAATTTCGCTAAAATCAGAAATACCGTCAGGATATGGCCTTAAGAGTTCAAGTGCAATATCTTCTGTAATATCTTTAGCCTGTGCCAAACTTTTCAGACCAGAGATAAATGATTTTGAAGTGCTAAAACACGGCGTACAAGCATCCATAGAAACCAAAGTAAGCATTACTGGTGGATACGATGATGCCTGTGCATGTTATTTTGGAGGTTTTGTAGTGACAGATAATTATAATCTGAAAATTGTAAAATCTGAAAAAGCTCCAGAGGATCTGTCAGCTGTAATATTCATACCAAAGTCAAGAAAAAGAGGCAACGTAAATAAACTAAAGATTCTAGCGGGAGTCTTTGCGCAAGCATGGTCGCTTGCCAATAATTCGGATTACTGGAATGCGATGTTGTTAAATGGTCTTGCCACCTCGACCATACTAAACTCAGACCCCAGAATTCTTACAGATTTGATTGAGGCAGGTGCGCTTGGAGCATCGGTCTCAGGCAATGGACCTTCGATTGCAGCCATATCAAAAAAAGGAAATGTCTCTAGTGTGAAAAGGGCATTTTTGTCCCATGACGGAGAAATCATAGTATCAGACATCAACAACAAAAAGGCTGAAGTTTATGAAATGTAAGATAGAAAAGGCAAGACTTTCTGGAATAATAGTCTGTCCACCAAACAAAAGTTACACACATAGAGCAATATTTTTGTCAACACTTGCAAAAGGTCAAAGTAAGATAAGCAATGTTTTGCTTTCAAGAGATACTGTTGCAACAATAAACGCATGCAAAAATTTTGGCGCGCAAATAAAAATTGATGGCTCCAACTTGACGGTAGAAAGTTCAGGTGACATCAAATTGCAAAGCTCACAGATCGATGCGTCAAACTCTGGAACGACGATTAGAATTGCCGCTGCAATATCATCACTTTCTGAAAATAAGATCACACTAGATGGTGATGCCAGCCTTAGAAAGAGACCAATGCAACTTTTACTTGATGCATTGCAATCACTTGGAGCAAGCTGCACGTCGACTGATGGTAAACCGCCAATAACGGTACAGGGGAAAATTCGAGGAGGCGAGGTTGCGATTCCAGGCTCTGTGTCTAGTCAGTTCATTTCTGCATTGATGATTGCTGCACCAAAGACAGAAAATGGGATCACATTAAACATAGAAGGCGAGCTTGTTTCAAAGCCATATCTTGAAGCAACCATAGCTGCAATGAAAAAATTTGGAGCTAAAGTTGAAACTATATCTCCATACAAGAAATACAAGATTCCAAGACAGGACTATACATCTACTAATTTTGTAATTCCTTCTGATTTTTCAAGCATGGCATTACTTTTGTCAGCAGCAGTACTTCTAGGAGATGACCTTACAATACATGCATCTTTAGGGGACTTGCCTCAAGGAGACAAAGAGATAATCTCACATCTTCAAAAGATGGGTGTCAAAATAAGCATAAGCAATGATACCATAACAGTAAACAACCCACCATTTTTAGAGGGTGGAAGATTTGACCTATCAAATACTCCAGATCTGTTGCCTCCAATGGCAATACTTGCACTAAAAACCAGAAACCCGATTGATATCTACAATGTAAAGCATGCAAGATTCAAAGAGACCGATAGAATTTCCATCTTGGCAAGCGAACTTGCAAAGCTTGGAGTAGCAGTGCAAGAAAAAGAAGACGGGTTGATACTACAAGCTCCAAAAAATCCCAAAGGAGCTGAACTGGACTCATCAGATGATCACAGATTGTTTATGGCATTTTGCATAGCTGGAATGTATGTTGGCAATTGTACCGTGTCTGACCCAGAATCTGTTGATGTTTCTTATCCAACTTTTATTGAAGACATGAACAAAGTTGGTGCAAAAATTCTTACATTTTAACATAGAAGGATTATAAGCATCTAAGAGAAAATTTCATTATATGACAGGAAGTTCGATTGGAGAAAGATTTGGTTTTACTAGTTTTGGTGAAAGTCATGGAAGATGTATCGGAGCTGTGGTAGATGGATGTCCTGCAGGTTTAGAGCTGGAAGAAAAAGACATTCAAAAGATGCTTGATCTTCGAAAACCTGGTCAATCACTGGTATCAACACAAAGAAAAGAAGGAGATGTTGTGGAGATTTTATCTGGAGTTTTTCGAGGATATACAACTGGAGCTCCTATTGCAATGATAATCTGGAACCAAGATCAGCACTCTAAAGATTATGAACAATTGGTTAGGAAACCACGACCTGGACACTCTGACTATCCAGCGTGGGCAAAGTACAAGGGATTTAATGATTTTCGTGGCGGAGGCAGATTTTCTGGAAGGCTAACAGCAACATTTGTAATGGCAGGAGCAATTGCAAAAAAATTACTTGCTCAAACTATTGGAATAGATACCTACTCTTACACTTCACAAATAGGCAGGATAAAGATGAAAGGACAAGTGACATCAAAGATGAAAAAAGAAATTTATTCAAACGATGTGCGTTGTCCTGATAAAAAAACCGCGCAAAAGATGCGTACAGCAATTCTTGCTGCAAGAAAAAGTGGAGACTCTCTTGGCGGAGTAATAGAATCCATAACAACAAACATTCCTGTTGGTCTTGGCGAGCCAATATTTGGATCATTAGAGTCTGATCTTTCCAAGGCACTATATTCTATTCCTGCAGTAAAGGGAGTAGAATTTGGTTCAGGTTTTTACGGTTCTACTACGAGTGGTTATGTAAACAATGACCAGTATATGATAAAAAACGGAAAGATTGTAACAAAGACAAACAATGCTGGTGGAATATTGGGCGGATTATCAAATGGAATGCCCATTGTTTTACGTGTGGCGTTCAAACCAGCTTCGTCTATTGCAAAAAAACAAAACACCATAGACATCAAGACTAAAAAACCAGCATTGCTTGTTGTGACAGGAAGACACGACCCATGTGTTGTACCACGGGCCCCACCAGTTGTTGATTCTCTAGTCTCTGTAGTTTTGGCAGATCATGCAATAAAATACGGCCTTATACCACCCGTGATCAGATAGAAAATGTCAGACATTGACAAGCTTCGAGATCAGATTGATAAGATTACACTTGAGATGATAAAACTTCTCAAGGAGAGAGTTGAGATATCAAAGGAAATAGGTTCTATCAAAAATAACCTTGGCCTTGGAATAACAGACGAACAGCGAGAGAGCCATCTTCGAAACAAGGTCATCATACTTTGTAAAGAACTAGGGCTGGATGAAAAAATTGCTACAATGTTTTTGAACTTTCTTTTAAACGAGTCAATCAAGGTCCAGTCAACTGGAAAACAGACGCACCTTTCTGTATTTTTAAAAGCAAAATCCTTGGAAAAGCAAGGAAAAAAAATAATACACATGGAAGTAGGCGAACCAGACTTTAATCCACCAAAAATAGTCAAGAAATCCCTTGCTGAAGTCTATGACAAGGGATTTACAAAATACGGTGAATCAAAGGGGATGCCAGAGTTTAGAGAAGCTCTTGCAAAAAAAACTTCTGATAGATATCACACTAGAACAAAAACAGAAAATGTGATGGTTTCCCCTGGAGCAAGATTTTCAGTATTTTTGGCCATATCAACTCTTTTGCATCCAGGCGATGAAATAATTGTCATAGAACCTGCATGGCCTGCATACCAAGAAAATGCATTAAATTCTGGCGTCAAGGTAAGAACTGTACAAACTACACTAGAAAACAAATGGGAACCGTCGGTAAACCAGATTGCAAGCATGATAAATCCAAATACCAAAATGATTGTTCTAAACTACCCAAACAATCCAACTGGAAAGATATTGCCAAAAAAACTGCAAGACGAGATTGTTCAAATGGCAATCAAAAACAATCTCCATATACTAAGCGATGAGATCTATTCTGATTATTCATATAATGACTGGAAGAGTGTCCTTTCATACGAATATGAGAAAAGCATCATAACACAGTCGTTTTCCAAATCTCATGCAATGACAGGATTCAGGATTGGATACGCTGTATCACACCCTGATATAATAGATAGAATGGCAAAGCTTCAGGCCCTGTGTATGACAAACGTGGCAGAACCAATCCAGTATGTGGCCCTAAAGGCACTTGATTCTGATACAAGCGATAATACTAAAACCATGAAAAACAGACTAGATCTAGTGGTCAAGATGGCAAAAGGGATGCAACTAGACTTTGTAACGCCAGATGGAGCAATGTATCTATTTGCCAAAGTTAGAAAAGAAAATTTTAATGCTGTTGATTTTACAAACAAACTTTTAGATCAAGGAGTGGCAATTGCTCCAGGAGAAGCGTTTGGCAATTACCAAAACTTTGTAAGAATTTCTGCGTGTCAGCCAGAAAAATTACTAAGTGAGGGGATGGAAATAATAGAAAAGGCATTGAGCAAATAAAATGAAGAAAAAAATTGCAATCATTGGCGCCGAAGGACAGATGGGCAAGTGGTTTTCAAAATATTTTATTGAAAAGGGCTTTGAAGTAATTGGCTATGACGCTGAAAAAGAGATAGTTAACAAATCAGTTACAAAAGCAAAATCACTTGTTGGTGCAATTCTTTCAGTGGATTATGTTATACTATGCACCCCAACAAAAAAGACGCCAGAGATAATACGACTAATTGCAAAGGAGATGAAAAGAGAGTCTTGTCTAATTGACATATCATCTTTGAAAACCAAAGTGGTTTCCACACTTTCTAAAATGCCAGACAAGGTAATTCCGATTTGCATACACCCAATGTTTGGACCTGGAACAAAAAAGATCAAAGGGGTAAATATAATTTCCATTCCAATTCGCGATTCAAAAAAAGAGCTTGCCATAGCAAAATCCCTCTTTAGCGAGGCAAACTTTGTTACAATTGATGCCGCAGAGCATGACAAAAAAATTGCAGTAATTCTTGGTATGACTCATCTCATAAATCTGGTTTTTGCCAACATCTTATCAAAGGATGAAAAAATAGGGCTGACTGAAAAGATGACTGGTACTACATTCAAGGCACAAAAAATCCTCGCTGAAAGTATCATGACTGAATCGCCAGACCTCATTGAAACCGTAATATCAAACCCGGAAATTAGAAAATTTGCTGAAGAGTTATGGAAAGACATTGGCAGAATGCTCACTCTAATTCAGGAAAACAAATCTGATGAGATAATAAGATACATAGTTGCTGTGAAAGAAAGACTGGTCAAAAACGTCGATCTTGACGACTCTTACAAGAAATTAATTACCATGGTAAATGCTATTGAGAAATAGTTGCACTATACCAAAATAGTTACTTCATTTTTATCCAGTGAGGAAAAATATCTTATCTTAAAACGCAGTGAAAACGTAAAAAGCATGCGTGGTTTGTGGGGAGGAGTAAGTGGAATAATAGAAGGAAACGAAGAACCATCGCAACGAGCAAAAATTGAGATATTTGAAGAGACTGGAATTGAAGAAAATAAGATCATGCTTTCAAAAACTGCAAGCGAAATGCAAGTAAGTTCAAAATATTCCAATCATGGATGGATAATTCATCCCTTTTTGTTTACCATAAGAGAATCAAAAATAAAACTAAACTGGGAAAATTCTGAATACAGATGGATTAGTCCTGATGAGATATCAAAATATAGAACAGTTCCTAGTCTTGATAAGGTTCTAGCTAGACTGTTGTAATTTAGCTACATCATCTGGAATGTTGTTTCTTTGCTGTGGAAGCATGATATACACACATGCCCCGCCGCACATTGTACATGGAACAGTGTTTCCGTTTATCTGGCCAACTCTTCCGTGAATCTTTGCGGCTTCCTCTGGGTCTATAGATAGTGCAATTTGTTTTTCCCAGTTTAGTGTGCGCCTTGCCTCTGTCATTTCCATGTCCCAGCGTATTGCCTTTTCACGTAATTTTACCAGATCACCTGCGTGTGCTGCAATTCTGTATGCAATCAGTCCTGCCTTTACTTCATCTGCTGTTGGCAATGCCAGATGTTCTGCAGGTGTAAGATAACATAAAAGATCTACTCCTTCACTTGCTGATATGGCAGCACCAATTGCACTTGCGATATGATCATGACCTGATGCAATATCAGTAACTAATGGTCCTAGAACATAGTATGGAACTTCACCGATTAGTGATTTTGCCAGTCTGACATTTGCTGCAACCTCGTTTAGTGGAACATGTCCTGGTCCTTCAACCATAACTTGGACATCTTTTTCGTGAGCTTGTTTTGTCAATCTTGATATGTTTATCATCTCTTGCACTTGGAGCTCGTCATGTGAATCTAAGATGGAACCTGGTCGTAGTGCATCACCTAGACTAAATGTGACATCATATTTTCTTGCAAGTTCAATCAGATAATCAAAGTGTTCAAAGTATGGATTTTCCTTGTCATACTTTAGCATCCATGCTGCAGTAATTGTTCCGCCCTTTGATACTATACCTGCGTGTCTTTTTACTGCCAAGATTCTTTTTGCTATATCTTTTGTTATACCTGAATGTATAGTGGTGTAATCTACGCCGTCTTTGATGTTTCGCTCAAATGCGTTTAGAAAATCGTCTTCTGAAATGTTTAGTGGATCTTTGTGTTTTGTAATTCCATAGTTGTATGCTTCATAAATTGGAACCGTTCCAAATGTTATTGGTGCTGCCTCTAGTAGAGTTCTTCTAAATAATCCAACATCTCCTCCGTCTGAGAGGTCCATGATAGTATCTGCATGATGCTTTACTGCTACTTTGGCTTTTTTTACCTCGTCTTCTAGATTGTTTGATAAGGTGGAATTTCCAATGTTTACGTTTACCTTCGTTCTCATCCCCTTTCCTATACCTACTACGTGAATCTTTTGCAGTCTTTCGTTGTTGTGTGGAATAATAATAGAGCCGTTTGCTATCTTTGGTAAGAGCCAGTCTAAAGTAACATCTTCATCTTTTGCAACCTGCTTCATTTGATCTGTTGCAATGCCCCTGCGGGCTGCACTCATCTGTGTTGCCATTTGATGTTTTTACATGATAATCCAATTTAAAGGTGCGGCAGACATGACATCAATTATTTTATGGAATGATACATGCTACACTTTATCTAATTCATTTTTGAAGATTTGAACGATAGCAGCTATGGTATTGGGACATAAGTCCATGTAGTAGTATTGTCTACTGCCATTTGGTTACCGCCAATGTCAGTAAAGCC
>CAYSWR010000028.1:0-11975 GCA_964434855.1 uncultured Nitrosopumilaceae archaeon
GTAAGGATTATAGATAAATTGCTCTACACCTGCTTTCGTGGATAAAACAAGTGCTGTTTTTGGTGGAGTAATAGGCGGAGTTATAGTACTGATAGTATTTGCGTTGTATTTGGCACCACACCGATTAGATATGCCACAACAAGATCTCATTACTACAAATGAACACAATTTAGAAACAATAGAGGAAACAACAATTAAAAACATAGGGGAGATTTCTCTTGCGGATCTTTTTGAAAAATCAGATGATGGAGTAGTAAAGGTTTCTGTGCGAAAGTCAGTTGAACTTCCAACGGGTCGTTCTTTGGGCTCGGGTTTTGTTTATGATGTAAGTGGTCATATAATAACAAATAATCATGTAGTTGAAGATTCACAAAAAACCACAGTTACATTTCTTGATGGAACGTCATACAACGCCCAAGTCATTGGAACAGATCCTTATACTGATCTTGCTGTGATCAAAGTAGACGTCAATCCTTCACTTTTACATCCATTGCCTTTAGGAGATTCCTCTATTCTCCGTGTGGGAGATCAAGTTGCTGCAATAGGAAATCCTTTTGGACTATCTGGTTCCATGACGTCAGGCATAGTTAGCCAACTCGGTAGACTGTTATCAACTCCCGGTACTGCGTCATTTTCAATACCAGATGTAATTCAAACTGATGCAGCAGTGAATCCTGGAAATTCCGGGGGACCATTGCTTAACATGAAAGGCCAAGTAATTGGGATCAATACAGCAATTCAATCTGGAACTGGAGAATTTGCCGGTATTGGGTTTGCTGTTCCGTCTAACACTGTTTCAAAGATTGTCCCTATTTTGATAAAAGAGGGCAAATACAAACATCCTTGGCTTGGAATATCTGGAGTAGACATTGATCCTGATCTTGCTAATGTACTTGGATTACAAGATACAAGAGGATTATTGGTTGTGTCTGTAGTAAAAGACAGCCCTGCAGAAAAAGCAGGTTTACACGGTTCTACTGAAACAAAAGAAATTGATGGGATCAAATATCAGATTGGTGGTGATGTAATTTTGTCAGTAGATCATAAAGATGTAAGAAAGATTGATGACATTTTGATTCATCTACAGCGTGAAAAGAAAGTTGGCGACACAATTGATTTGGAAATACTTAGAGAAGGACGTGTTACAAACTTTAAACTAATTCTTGAAGAACGACCAAACAATAATCAACCTTAGTACAAGCATAAATACCGCCGCCTTAGGTATGTGAGGTATTGAGTAAGCTTGTTTCAAATTATGAAGCGTTAAACAAGTCGCTAGAGGGTAATGAGATATCAAAAGAGGAGGCTTATCAGATTTACCAAGAATTACAGAAAAATCCATCAGAAATTTATCGCGCTGCTCAGATCTTAAGAAATCGAAACAAAGGAAAGACTGTTACTTATTCTAGAAAAGTCTTTTTCAATTTGGTAAATCTTTGCAGAGACACATGTTCATACTGTACTTACAAGTCAGAGCCTGGCCAGTCAAAGCTTTCAATGATGTCAAAACAAGATATTTTCAATCTTGCAAAGATTGGAAAAAAATATCGGTGTACCGAAGCATTGTTTGTCACTGGAGAAAGACCTGAACAGAAATATCAAGAAGTAAGATCATGGCTTAAAGAAAATGGGTTTGGCAGTACCGCTGAATATTTAGTACATGCTTCAGAAATTTCACTTAAAGAAGGGCTTTTCCCTCACACAAATGCTGGCAATCTAACAAAATCGGAAATGAACGAATTGAAAAAGACAAATGTTAGTTTGGGTTTGATGCTTGAGAACTCTAGCGAACGTCTTTCTGGAAAAAACATGCCTCACCAATTTGCGCCAAGTAAGAATCCTAAAGCAAGGCTTCGTGTTTTGGAAGATGCTGGAGAGATTGGCATTCCAATGACTACCGGAATACTCATTGGCATTGGGGAAACTGCTTTTGAGATTATTGATTCTATATATGCGATAAAAAAAATTCATGAAAAATTTGGTCACATTCAGGAAATCATTTTACAAAACTTTCAACCAAAGATCGATACAAAAATGAAGAGTTTTCCTTCAGCAGAGCAAGCCTATTTTAAAAACATGGTAGCACTTGCTAGAATAATAATGCCAAAGGCGAACATACAAATTCCACCAAATCTTTCTCCAAATTCTTATGCAGATTTTCTTTCTGTGGGCATAAATGATTGGGGCGGAATATCTCCTGTAACTCCTGATTATGTGAATCCAGAGTTTTCGTGGCCTTCTATTGATACTGTAGAAAAAAATTCATCAAATGCAGGATTTGAACTTGAAGCTAGACTTCCTGTATATCCCGAATTCATTTCATTTGTACATCCACATCTAAAAGAAAGAATGTCTGAGATCATAGATTCTTCAGGTCTTGTAAAAAAGGAGTATTTAACATGACAGTACAAACATCATCGTTTGATTATCTTTTAAGACAGGCTGATCCGCTAATAGCATCTACTTTAGATAGAGCTCTTTCAGAAAAAGAAATTTCTGCCGAAGAGGCTTCAAGACTTTTTTATGCCAAAGGCATAGACTTTCATCTTATTGGAATAGTTGCAGACGAATTAAGAAAAAGAAGAGTTGGCGACAAAGTCACTTACGTCATTAATAGAAACATCAACTTTACAAATGTCTGTATCAAGCAATGCGGTTTTTGCGCTTTTAGTAGAGATTTTCGTGAAGAGGAGGGGTATTCTCTACCCATAGAAGAAATAGTCAGACGTGCAAAGGAGGCTAGAAACCTTGGAGCTACTGAGGTATGCATACAAGCTGGGTTACCTCCAGACATGGAGGCAAACACCTATGAAAGTATCTGCAGGGCAATAAAGAAAGAAATTCCAGATATTCACATCCATGGGTTTTCTCCAGAAGAAGTGCTTTATGGTGCAACGAGATCAGATTTACCGATAAAAGAATATTTGATGAGATTAAAAGAAGCTGGGGTTGATTCACTTCCAGGAACTGCCGCAGAAATTTTAGATCAAAGAATGCGAGACAAAATATCACCTGGAAGAATAAGTGTCAAAAACTGGGTAGAAGTGATCAAAACAGCCCACAAACTTGGAATTCCTTCAACTTCCACTATAATGTTTGGGCATGTAGAAACTCCAGAAGATAGAACTAAACACATTGCACTAATACGCGAAATACAAAAAGAAACTGGCGGATTCACAGAGTTTGTCCCGTTAAGTTTCATACATACTGAAGCACCCATGTATAAACACAATCTTCATGACAGAATAAGAAGTGGTGCTGACGGTAACGATGTTCTTTTGATGCATGCAGTGTCAAGAATAATGTTAAACAATTTCATAAACAATATCCAGATATCGTGGGTAAAAGAAGGAGGAAGCATGTCACAACTTTTGCTTGTGTGGGGTGCAAACGATTTTGGTGGAACATTGATTAATGAAAGCATATCTACCGCGGCTGGAGCAAAGTATGGTCAGCTATTAAAACCAAAGCAAATTAGAAATTTCATAAGACAAGTAGACAGAGTTCCTGCTCAAAGAACCACATTATACAAGATAATACAGACGTATGAATCAGAAAAAGAAGATGTTTTGGATATGGTAGATGATACATCACAATTTGGTTCTTACCATGAATTGATAAAACTAGACAAATATAGATTCAAAAGCAATAGGCGAGGATAGTTGTCTGCGTGTGATGCAGTGCTTTCAAAAGCTAAAGCTTTACACATAGATGAATATGAGGCATTTTTTGCAGAAAGAAAGATAATCACAGTAAGAATAACTGATTCAGAAATAGCAGAGGTAAAACAAAATCAAGAAAGATCACTTGCTGTAAGAGTAATACATCAAAAAAGAATTGGTTCTGCTACAACATCAAATCTAGACAAGAACGACGTAGTTGAATCAGCCTTGAAATCAACCTCGTTTGTAAAGCCCAAAAATTATTGGAGAGCATTACCACAAAGTGCCAAATTCCCATCACTACAAAATGTGTTTGATCAAAAGATTAAGAACATTTCAGGAGAACAAGCTGCCGATATTGCTTACACCATGATCAATGCTGCAACAAAAGACAAGAGAGTTACAGCTGTATCTGGTTCTTTGAATGTTGTTTTTGAAAAAATAGAAATTGCAAACAATAACGGTTTGAATTGTGCTGATAAGGCAACCTATATAGCTGGTACCATAAATGCGGAATCCAATGTTGGAAGTTCGCCAGTAAGCGGTATTGGAGACATGTCCTCAAGAACAACAAATGGGTTTGATGCTGAATCAGTAGGTGAGGAAGCATCAGACATGTGTGTAAATTCTATAAATCCACAAAAATGTGAATCAGAAACATATAGTATAATTTTTGAGCCATATGCCATAGGAGAAATGCTTGCCTTTGTTTTTGCATCAAACTTTAATCTTAAAACATATTCAGAGAAAAGAAGTTGTTTTGTAGATAAGATTGGGAAAAAAATAGCTCACGAAAGTTTTAGTCTAATTGATGATCCCCATCATCCAGAAGGTATTGGCAGCAAACCATTTGACGATGAGGGCATACTAACCATGCCAAGACCTCTAATAGACAGAGGGATTTTTGCAGATACTTTTTCTGATTCGTTTTATGCCTTCAAAGAAAATAAAGAATCTACAGGCAATGCCAGCAGATCTGGCTCTCCAGTGGGCAGATCTGCTCAACCAATTCCTTTTCCATCTCCACATAATCTGATGATAAGTGGAAAAGGAGTGTCAAAAGATGAGATGATCAAAAATACAAGAAAAGGACTGCTCGTTGGAAGATTATGGTATACTTATGCAGTAAATCCAGAACGTGGAGATTTTTCTTGTACGGCAAGAAGTGGAATCAAAATAATAGAAAATGGTAGAATTAAAAATCCTGGCAAATCTGTTCGCATAGTTCACAATCTTCCAGTGTTACTTCAAAACGTATCATCAATAGGAAATGACACTAGAAATGTATTGAATTGGCATTCGCTTCCTGCGATCACGCCTTCGATACAAGTAGAAGGAATTAAGGTAGTTTCAATTTAAAGACTTGGGAGTATTGCCTGTAGTCCTATACCAACAACGTATAAGATCAAAAGCATTACACCCGTCTTCAATCCTAATTTGTTTTTTAGTATTGGAATAATTGCAACAAGTGTAATTACCGTAACCAATATCATTTGATATTCTAATAGGGTGTTATTTTGAATTTTTTCGGTAAACCCACGAAATGATATAGCTGCAAAAACTGCTACTGCAAGAAGTAGTGTGTTGTTTAAAATTTTTGAACCAAGAACGTTTGCTACTGCAATTGATGCGCCATATGCTCCTTTTCTTGCTAAGATCATCATAGATATTTTTTCAGGCATTTCTCCAGCTATTGGTGCAATGATAATAGCCAGTACAGCTACTGATATTCCACTTTCTATGGACATGTCTTTTAAAGAATGAACAAATGGTTCTGCACCTATGAATATTCCCGCAGTGCCTGCAGTGAAAATTAAAAGTGCTTTGATAAAGTGTTTTTTTGATTGTTTTGCCTTGTGTTCTCCATGTACTTCATTTTCAAGCCTTTCTGCCTTTTCGTGTTTTATCTCACGAAATGCAAGATAAAGATATACTGCAAACATGGCTGAAAATATAATTCCATCAACAATTTCATAACCATCAATAAACATAACAGCTCCAGCAATTGCTGTTATTATCAGCATTATAGTATCTAGCTTGAACTGTTTTACATCAATATACTTCATTGGTGCTTTTGAAAGTTTAGTTGTTGCAATGATCAGCATTATTGCCAGACCTAATGTCATCATCAAAAGGTTACTTCCAAGTGCTGCACTAATTGCAGTATCATAGGATCCGTCTTTGGCTGCGTATGCTACAATTGCAATCTCGGGTAATGTAGTAGCAATACTCAGTAGTGTTCTACCTACAAATCTAGCGCCCCATCTTTCTGCAAGATGTTCTGCACCATATGACAAGAGCCAGCTTGCAAAAATAAGTTCAGCCAACCAACCAAGCATAAATGGTAAACTTTCTGCCAATTGCTACTCTGTTTTATCGGCATATTATAAGCCAATATTATTGGCGCTCATTGATCTTTTACAATTATCATAGTTAAGGTAGATTTAACACCATCTAATTTTCTGATTTTTGTAGTGATTGTTTCACGCAAAGTTTCCATAGAATCTGCTTCAATTTCCATCAATACGTCATATACACCGTATACACCGTATACTTCTTTGACATTTGGGATCTGCCTTAGTTCCTTAACAAGTTTATTTTCCTTACCAAGTTCTGCATTCATCAAAACAAACGCACTATGCATATCAAGCATTTCTGAGACTAGGATAAAAACAAATTGAATTTGTTGAAAAAAAGCTCCCATACAGCTCAAAAAAATTTCAAGTTAAAGTTAATAAGGTAAGGTACCGTACCATTACGGTAACATGAAAACACGAATGACCTATATCCCATTAGAGGTGGCAGAACAATTCTCAGACTTTATCATAAGTAGAGGCGAGCAAATACTGGATTCCGTCAAGGCTAGAACCCGTGACTTTAGTACAATATCGCTTCTGAAGTTGCTATACCAGTTAAAGTGCAATCCTATGACTTTTTCAGATCTTTATACAAAATCAAACATAAGGATGAAAAGGTCTTTTTTGAATTATCTGCACCTTTGTGTAAAGTATAGTTTCGTGACAAAAATGGCAGTAAGATCAAATATGATATATTCTATAACAGACAAAGGTAGAACCATGCTTGATCTTTTTGTGCAACACAACAACTAGAACGATGTAAACACTCAGTAAGAAAAAACAATGTGTGGATCTCTAGTCTGAATAAATTAGGATGATTTGATAAATTTTGATTGGGCTTTAAGATACTCTGCCACTTTACCAAATATATCATTCACACTAATGTCAATGAAATTAATGGTTCCATCGTCTTTAACGATCTGTTTTTCAAATTTTTCTTTGACTGCAAAGATTACGGATGACCAATGAAGTATACCATTCAATTTTTCGTGTGTAATAGCATCAGTATCTGGAAAATGGAATGGTTGAAAAACAATCCCATTAGCCCAGTTCATAGTTGGTATTCCTCCGCCTGCAGATCTGCTACCGAAAGCAATTTGTTTTAACCAATCATCAAATCGATATTCAATTACTTCATGTATAACAAGCTTTTTCCATGGTTCTATTATTATTTCCATTTTTTCTCCCTACGACTTTTGTAAAGGCATATCATATTATTTCTATCTAACCTACCTTTAGAACCTAGTTTTATGTATGATATGTTATATATTATACATCATATTTAATCTTTAGTACATACAAATTCTTTTATTTCAAAACAATTGGATCTGAGACGTTGGGAATTACTTACAAAGATGCTGGAATTGATATTAAAAAAATAAAACAAAGTCAAGCTACAATTGGTAGACTTATCAGCTCAACCCACAAGCTACAAAAAAAAGCAAAAATCGCATCAGGTTTTGGTCATTATGCAGGACTTGTAGAAATCCCAGGTGGAAAACTCATAGCTGCACACACTGATGGAGTAGGTACTAAAGTTATCATATCTCAAATGATGAAAAAATATGATACCATAGGCATCGATTGTGTTGCCATGAATGTAAATGACATAATTTGTACTGGTGCTACTCCCATATCGTTTGTTGATTACATAGCTGCAAATCAAAACAATCAAGAAATTTTTAAAAAAATTGTGCAAGGATTAGTAAAGGGAGCAAAAAAAGCAGAGGTGCCAATAGTTGGTGGTGAAACTGCAATAATGCCAGATGTCATTACTGGAAAAGAGTTTTCATTTGATCTTGTAGGAATGGTTGTAGGAATTCTTTCAAAAAACCAAATGATTCTTGGTGACATGATAACATCAGGAGATATCATAATTGGTGTAAAAAGTAGCGGATTACATTCTAACGGATATTCTCTTGCAAGAAAGGTTCTTCTCTCAAAATATTCAATAAATGACAAGATTAGAGGGGTAGGAACTGTTGGTGATGCACTTTTGACACCAACTGAGATCTATGTAAAACCAGTGCTAGAAGCTCTTGAAGAATGCGACATACACGGTCTTGCTCATATCACTGGCGGTTCTTTTACAAAGCTTTCACGTCTTAAAAAAACCGGGTATTTACTTGACAATATGCCAGAACCGCCAGAAATATTTCAGATGATTGAAAACGAGAATGTAGAAAAATCAGAAATGTACAAGACTTTCAACATGGGAATAGGGTTTTGCATCATAGCCCCCGAGGAGGAAGGAGAACAAATAGATGGAATATTCAAAAAACATGGCTTAAAAAGTAGACAAATTGGCTCCATAATAGAAAAAAGAGGAGTCTTTGTTGATTCTTTAAAAATCGCATAGAAAAATGTGAATTAAAAGGATGGTTTGAGATTTACTTGTCGTTTAAAGGATTTAATACCTAATTTTGGTCCTAAAAAATAATGCAAAGATCAAAAACAACGTTTGGGAATGCATGTGTCGAGATTTCTCAAAATCTCCTTGCCATAAAAAACCCAACAAGAAATGACGTAAAAAAAGAAATTAAAAAAATATGTGTCAAATATTCGTTAGAAAGAATACCAAGAAATTATGAGATATTAGCAGAAGTTCATGGTACAGAATTTATGAAATTACAAAAAGCGTTGTTACGAAAACCTGTCAAAACCGCTTCAGGTGTTGCAGTCATAGCTCTTATGCCAAAACCATATGCCTGTCCACATGGTCGTTGCACTTACTGTCCGGGTGGAATTGAATATAATTCACCAAACAGTTACACTGGAAGAGAACCATCAACACAAAATGCAATAGAAAATAATTATGATCCGAAAAAACAGATACTTGACAAGCTTGCTAAATTACAAGCGTATGGTCATGATGTAACTAAGCTTGAACTTGTGATAGTAGGAGGAACATTTCTTTTCATGCCACAAGAATATCAATATGATTTCATTAAATCGTGTTATGATGCAATAAATGGATTGAATTCACCAGATTTGGAATCTGCCAAAAAAAATAATGAATTAGCAAAAATACGAAGTGTTGGTTTTACAATAGAGACCAAACCTGATTATTGTAAAATACAACATGTGGATTGGATGTTAGATTATGGCATAACACGAGTTGAGATAGGCGTACAAAGTCTACATGAAAGAGTGTATGAAATTGTTAATCGCGGTCATAACTTACATGATGTGATCGAATCATTTCAGATAGCAAAGGACGCAGGGTACAAGATTGTTTCCCATATGATGCCTGGTCTTCCATCAATGACCCCAGAAGAAGATGTTTCTGATTTTAAAAAATTGTTTGACGATCCATCTTTTAGACCAGACATGTTAAAGATCTATCCAACACTTGTTATCGAAGGAACACCACTTTACCAATCTTACAAAGATGGGAAATATACACCGTACTCAGATCAAGACATGATCAAAGTTCTTACAGATATTAAGAAAATGATTCCAAGATGGGTTAGAATAATGAGAATGCAACGAGAAATATCATCAGATCAAATAATTGCAGGTCCAAAGCTTGGTAATCTACGTCAGATTGTTCAAGGAAATCTCAAAAAACTAAATTTGTCTTGTAAATGCATTAGATGTAGAGAAGCAGGCCTTTCTGAAGATGAAATTAGTGTGGATGACATAAAACTGAATAGAGAAAATTATGAGTCGTCTGGAGGCCAAGAAGTATTTTTGTCGTACGATGATTCACATGATAGAATTTTTGGATTTTTAAGATTAAGAAAACCAAGTAGTTTGGCACATAGAAAAGAAGTGACACAAAATACTTGTATTGTAAGAGAATTGCATGTATTTGGTAAATCGTTGAAACTAGGAGAACGGGACGGTGGCAGTATTCAACATTTGGGACTAGGTAAAAATCTCATGAGCCAAGCAGAAAAAATTGCTAAAGAAGAATTTGACGCAAAAAGGCTTCTTGTCATTAGTGGCGTTGGAACAAGAGAATATTACAGAAAGATCGGATATTCTCTTTTAGGACCATACATGTCAAAGGAATTAGCGTAATGGAAGAACAAGAAATCATAGGCAGGGGAACCTGGATAGACAAACTTGCATACGAGCTTGTAGAAAGAGAAAAAGATCTTGGCCGCAATCTAAGTATGATTAAAGTAGAAAGCGGGCTTGGTGCATCTGGAATTCCTCACATAGGAAGTCTTGGAGATGCAGTAAGAGCATATGGTGTAAAACTTGCCTTAGAAAACTTGGGGTACAAGTCTGAGCTTATTGCATATTCAGATGATATGGATGGATTACGAAAGATTCCAGAGGGATTCCCTGATTGGTTAAAAGAACACATAGCAAAACCAGTATCATTTATTCCTGATCCTTTTGGTTGCCATGATTCTTACGGCTTACACATGAGCAGCCTCCTCCTTGATGGATTAGACAAGCTTGACATCAAATACAAATTTCAAAGAGGTGTAGATACATACAAAAATGGTCTTCTAAAGGATCAGATTCACATCATACTTACAAACAGTAAGAAAATTGGAGAGAAAATTGCAGAACTAGTTGGTCAAGAAAAATATCAAGAAGCACTTCCATATTTTCCAGTATGCTCTAACTGTGGAAGATTGTATACTGCAGAAGCCTATGAATATCTTCCAGATGAGAAAAAAATAAAGTACAGATGTCATGAGACAACAATTGGTTCCAAAATCTTACCAGGTTGTGGTCATGACGGAATTGCAGACATAACAAAAGATCTTGGCAAACTTGCATGGAAAGTAGAATTTGCTGCAAGATGGCAGGCTTTTGATGTCAGGTTTGAAGCTTATGGAAAAGACATCATGGATTCTGTCAAGATAAATGACTGGGTAGCAGATGAAATCCTAAAGTTTCCACACCCACATCATGTAAAATATGAAATGTTTTTGGATAAGGGCGGCAAAAAAATTTCCAAGTCACTTGGTAATGTTGTCACATCACAAGCTTGGCTCAAATATGGTACTCCAAAATCAATTTTGTTATTACTTTACAAAAGAATTACAGGCACTCGTGAAGTTGGTTTTGAAGACATTCCTGCTCTGATGGATGAGTATAACGAACTTGAAAACATTTACTTTGGAAAAATAAAACTCGATAATGAAACAAAAACAATACGGGTAAAGGGTTTGTATGAATATGTAAACCTGTTAGATATACCAAAAAATCCTAGCCCTTATGTAAATTATAGATTGTTAGTGCAACTTTGTACCATATTTAGAGAACAAAGAAGTCAACATGTCATAAAGAAACTAATTGAATATGGAACCATAAAAGAATCTACTCCAGAAATGGAGGGACTTGTTAGTTTGGCTGGCAATTATGCTGACGATTTTGATAAACCATCAAAGGTAGAGATTCAACTTGATGAAACAACTAAAAAAGCTATTAAAAATCTAGTAGACATGCTTACAGCTGAGGATGAACCACCAGATCTTCAAAATTCAATTTATCAAATTGCAAAAAATGTTGGTCTACAACCAAAAGACTTTTTCAAAATACTGTACCAAATTATCCTTGCATCAGATCGAGGTCCAAAAATTGGTCCTTTTATAATTGACATTGGCAGAAAAAAAGTTGCACATACGCTCTCCGAACACCTTTGAAAATGGCACACCGTGAACACAACAGAGCAAAAAAAAGTGGCAGTTTTGTGCTAATACTATTTGGTGCATTTCTTTTCATTTCATCCACATTATTTTTTGAGCCTGGCTCAGATCAAGGCAAAATTGCAATAATACTTGGTTTTGTAATAGGCGGAATTGGCTTTTATCTAGGATTTGTGAGAAAAAAGAAAGAAACTTAGTACTATTAATTTTTGTAAAATGATGTAATGTGCAAGAATTCTAAAGAATAAATTGAAAGACTGCTTTTCTATATACTAGAATAGATTAGTGATAATTATGGGTATAATTAGACGTTCAGAAAAAGAGTCAAAAGAAGATATAGT
>CAYSWR010000028.1:12075-17148 GCA_964434855.1 uncultured Nitrosopumilaceae archaeon
AAGATGAACTTTCCTCAATAAATGCTCAGAAAGAAAAGGCAGTACTAGAATTAGACGATTTAACTTCACAAATTGAATATGCTAAATCTGAATTACGTACATTGGAATCCCAGCATGAGTCTAAAAAGAAAGAGATCCGAGATACAAAAAAAGAATTAGAGTTTATAGAAAATGAATTAGCTTCAGTAGGCCAAAAAGACGAATCAAAGAAGATAGTAGAAGCTGCAGGTTCTGTCGTAGCTTCGTTAAATGCAAAGTACGATGCTGCAAGAAAAGAACTAGAAATAGTAAGAACGGCACTTGCAAGAGTAAAAAATGAATATGAAATGATAAAAACAGAACTAGACTTACTTAAAAATAAATCAGAACTTGGCATATCAAAAGAGTCTTAAATTTGTCTGTGGAAGCGGTGTAAGATGAATTATTCGTTTCAGATTGATACACCATACATTCCAAACGAAAAAGGCTGTAGGTTGATCTGGCACAATGATGACGAGGAAGAAAGAGTCATCTATCTAAGACATGAAGATCTTTTGCAATTAAACGATGTCCTTTCTCATGATTCTACTGACAAGATCGAACTTGAAGATGAGGTAAGTTCGATCTTGGTAAACTCTGATACTACTGAATTTTTCATGGCTAATATGAAATCACTTGAAATTGAAACCAAGATGCTTAAAGAAAAAATCATAGAGTTTTTAACAAAAAACCCTGATGCGTGAACATACTATTTTAGTAGTTACTATGATAAAATATTACAGGTTAAGATATGTCGAAAAATAATTCTAAGGAAACAAAAATCTGGCCAAAGGGATATGTTCCAAGTAAGGAAATGGCAAATTATGATAATAGAAATAATCTTCTTAACAGCGTTCTAACATCAAAGATACCAGAAAAACATGTAAACACTGATCTATTCTATGTCATGTCAACACGTCGTTCTACTAGAAAGTTTTCTTCAAGGCAAGTAGAACAATGGAAGATTGATAAAATACTAGCTGCAGCAGATACTGCACCAACAGCTGGTAATTTTCAAGGTTTTGAGATTTTTTATGTCAAAGATCCAAAGATAAAAGAGAGGTTAGTGGAGGCGGCAAATAATCAACCTTATGTCAATACTCCTGTAGTACTAGTATTTTGTATGAATCCAGAACGTGTCAAGCTAAATTTTCCTCATGAGATTCTTGCCAAGTTTTCAATTCAAGATGCCACTCTTGCAGCTGCATACTCTCAATTAGTAGCATCTGCACTAGGATTAAGTTCAATCTGGATTGGAATGATTGATGAGGAAAAAGTAAAAGCGTTGATCGGTACAAAACTCAAGCCGTCATCTCTTCTGTGCATAGGATACCCCGAACAAAAACGAGGTCCAAAGTCAAGAAGGAAATTAAAAGATCTTATACATGTAGTATAGCAAGAGGTTTTTACCAAGTAATTTCTTATCTTTTAATATGTCAAAATTAAAGGACGTTGCAAAAGTAATTATTTTTCTAATAGGAGGATTTGCCATAGTGGTTGTAGGCGGGTTTATGATGAGAAGCATTGCAAAGTTATGGGAAAACAATGATGATAAAAAAGACACCCCAAAAAGAAAATACAACTTCAAATAGAGTTACAAATAATTTCTATTTATGAAAAAAATATTTCCGGCCACTGTTTTTATTGTGACAATTTTTCTATTATTAATAAATAATTATGTTTATGGTGTGATAGGAGGATATTCAGTACGTCTTGTAAATGATGAATGGGAAGCCTTGGTAGATACACAAGTGGAGATTACTGCAGATCTTACTAACAATCAAGATAGAACTCAGTCCTTTGCATATTTGGTACAGATACAAGATGAAAACGGAGTAACGATGTCTTTATCGTGGATAACAGGTTCGCTTGAACCTGGACAGTTCATGAGCCCTTCACAATCATGGACTCCTACAAGTCTGGGTAGATACACTGCACAGATCTTTGTTTGGGAAAGTGTGGACAATCCAGATGCACTGTCTGTACCACTAACGATTAAGATCAACGTGGTGGAAACTAGAAATACTTAGAAAATGTTTTGAGAACACTCTAATACTTTTTTAATTATTTTTTGTCATGGCAAAAGAATTTATCGCTGAATCAGATGAAGATTGGAAAAGACAGCATGGATTATGATTATATAAAAAGCGTTTTGGAACAGATAATTGATTCTTATAAAATATTAAAGGAGATTAGAGATAAACCTGGAGACCTGGATATTATAAAAAAAGAATTGGGTAAAATACAGGGACTAGTGAAAGTCTTAGTCAATAAGATAGAAAAATCTGGAAATTATTCAGACAGTTATTCGGAACTCTTAGTCGCGTCAAAATCATATCTTAGAGATCATAATTTTCACACCGAAATTGATAGAATCTCTCAATTGTATTCGGAGGATTCACACAGGATCAGAAACATACGACTGTCAATTCTTTCTGCACTTGAAAATACCAAATTAATTTCAAAAACTATTGCATTATTACAAGTTCTATAGAGGATTTTCAGAACTGCGACTGTCTTTTCTTTATTAACAATGTTTTTTGAACTTCACTCATGCTGTTAATGAATTTCTTCTTTGCTTCTAATTCATCTGACACCTTAACAACCACTTCAGATGATGAAAGCATTACGTCTTTGACAAGTATGGGTACACTCAAACCAAGCAATTCACTTAAGATATCAAACACATTAGTGAATTTTGCACCGTTTCTATAGTTGTAGATGGTGTTTCCGTCGTTGAATTTTGGAACTGGTTCAAGTGGAATTATTAGATCTGCTGATGTTATTTCTGCAATGAATGTGTCAATGTCTTTTGTAATTGTATTCTCAAGTTCTTCTTTTTGAGAAATTAATTTATCTCTTGATTGTTCAAGCTCTGCAAGTTCATCATTGTATTCTACACCTATCATCTTTGCAAAGGTTGATTCGGTAGAACGTTTTAGTGGAAGTTCATGTATCTTAGCTTTGACATCAGAAAGCACGTCGTCAACATCAGCTAAGTGTTGTCTGTTGGTCTTTATTCTTCCTGCCATCTCTTCGAGATTAAGAAAGTCGGTCATATCTATAACCTCTCAGCTAAATTGATGTACTACATCCATTAAGCTTTTTTTGAATTCTTCAGTAGCCAAACCCCATTTACCATACTCTTCCTTGAATGAATCCCAAGACTCTTCTGCTTCGCGTGCAATATCAAGTATTTTTGGACCTATGGCCTTGGTGTTAACTAATATTGTAATATTTGCTTGCTCACTATCCAATATTGGTATCTTGATAAAGATCATCCTAGAATCCTCAATGTTGAATCTTTCTTTGATCATGTTTTTCAGAATTGCTCTCTCTTTGATATCAAAATCACCCTTTATTTTCACTAATGCGCAGCAAGAGTCTTTTGGTCCGCCATTATTTCTTATATCATTCTCGTCTATATCAAATAGAATAGCGTCTTCTCTTTTCTTAATGTGTTCAATTATACCTTCCATTGTGTTAGTTTTTCCACCGGGGATCACGTTTGAACCCCATTGATTCTCTTCTGGTACAATTGGTATAACCCATGGAATGGCAAATCGTGGTCGTTTTGTTGCAAGCCATGTCCTATAATTTGACATATCCCATTCTGTTTCTCTTGCAAAAGATGAAACGAACATGGATATTGCATTAGCTGCAATCAAGTTCAAACCTTTGTAATCTTTCCATCCGACCTCCTGTTCATGTGGAAGATCATCAATAATTGACGGAACCTTTTCTAACTTTTTCTCAAATTTGTGTGATAATTCTCGTAGTCTTTTATTTGAAAATAAAATAGAACAGTCACTGTATTTTATCTGATATTCTAGATTCATTACTATATTTATTGCAGCCGCCTCCAAAATTATAGGATCCCATCCAAACTCTGGCAATAAGCCCAAAGTGGCAATTGTGGCATGTTCTTTTGGATCTTTTTTTATGAATTCAATAAAGGAGCAAGCAAAAGAACTTCCAGTACCCCCGCCCATAGCAAACGGTACTATAAAACCTCGAACTGGTTCAGGCGAAAGCGCAGAAAGTTGTTTATGCATATCAAACTTGGTGCTTACTTCTTTGATAAACCTGGTTCGTCCCTCAGCCCAATTTCTTGCAGCACCGCCGGCTCCATGAATTACGTGTTTGTCTCTTAATGCAAAAAGATCAGGATATGATTGGAGTATTAGATTTGCAGCTCTCGGGTCTAAATCCACTAGTAATGCTCTTGGTATAAGCGGAATATCAGTTCCAGAATATCCAGTTGGAAATCGTAAAATGGTGCTACCATATCTTTTCAGAACTCTTGATTCATCTTTTGCTGTATGAAGTATTGGTTTTAGAGGATTAGCCCCTACATCAAGCAATAATCTTCTGTATGATTCTGCACCAAGACCTATCCCACAATGACCAAAACAAGTCATCAGAACTGGTGCTGGTGGAAGAGGGGCAAGTTTTGACAAATTTATACACCAATACAGGAAAGGTTTTGTTCTCTCTTTAAGTAGAAAGTGTAAGAATGTAAAGTGGTAACTAGACTGTTATAGACGCTTGGCTTGGAATCATATTTCATAGCTATCAATCTAGAATGTTCTTTATATTAATACATTTAAGATTTAAGAAGAATTGATCTATATTGATCTAATTATCCTTTAGAATTTTTTTAATAGCTTGGAATTCATCTAAAGTAATTTCACCGGCTGCCAGTCTTGTTTTAAGAACAGATAAAGCTTCATTAGTTACATTTTTAGAACTAGTTTTTTGTTTTGTATTTACTTCTTGTTTTATCTTTTTTACCTTATTTTTCAAGTCAGTTTTACTTGGTGTTTCTTCTTTTTGAGAAAACAGACTTTCGAGGTATTTGTAGTCTGAAAGGTATAATGTGGTTTCTTGTTTGAGTGTGTTTAAAATCTCAGTCAATCGTTTTAGATCACCTTTTCCTGAATCAATCAAGTTTTGAATGGACTTTAACATATCCTCAGACATTTTTTTCACATCCTTAATTGAATATTATAATCTGGAACAATTCCAAGTTGTATGTACCTTTGCTGTAACTTC
>CAYSWR010000029.1:0-16312 GCA_964434855.1 uncultured Nitrosopumilaceae archaeon
TAGTGTAATGCTGTCTACTTGGTTTAGAGTAATTAGAATCAGATTTCTTCTTTCGTCAGTAATTGCGGTATGTCTTGGCCTTGCCATAAATTGGTGGCAACATCAAACCATAGATGTAATCAATGCAGCTCTAACATTTGCTGGTGTGATAGCGTTACATGCAAGTGTTGACCTACTCAATGATTATTGGGATTTTAAGCGCAACATAGACACAAAAACAAAACGAACAAAGTTTAGTGGTGGCACAGGCGTTTTGCCAGAAGGGCTACTAAAGCCAAAGGAGGTGTACGTAGCAGGAGTTGCTGCTCTTATTTTAGGTGCTGCAATAGGAGGTTATTTTATTTTTGTAAATGGCGTAACAATTGCAATCATACTTACTTTTGCAATTGTCTCAATTTACTTTTATTCCACAAGGATAGTTGATTCAGGTTTAGGCGAGATATTTGTCGCAATAAAAGGAACAATGATTGTACTTGGAACATATTTTGTCCAATCGTCTGAAATTACGGTAGAACCAGTTCTTGGAGGAATAGTTTTAGGAGTTTTATCTTCGATGGTGCTTTTTGTAAATTCATTTCCCGACTTTGATGCTGACAAGGCTAGCGGTAGGAGGACTCTTGTTATTTTACTTGGAAAAAAAAGAGCTGCAAGTATCATTTGGATATTTCCTTCAATAACATATGGAGTGATCATAATAGGGGTAGCAGCTCAGATTTTACCGGTTTTTTCTTTGATCACATTATTTACTATTCCACTTTTAATAAAATCAGGACGGGAATTAAAACAAAGTTTTGGTAATATAGAAAAACTGGTACCTATAATGAGTTCATGTGTATTGTACAGCAGAATAACTGGAGCGTTACTGGTACTGAGTTTTCTTTTTAGTATAACACAGTACAATTAAATCAAGCAAATAAAAAATCACACCATGATCACAGGTCATGTAACTTCTGATGGAACTTCAAACTTTGCAACAAAAAATCAAACAGTAGGAAAAAACCACTTTAGGCAATTTTCGGGATTAACACTTTCATCTATAGGAATTGGTACATATCTTGGAAATGCAGATAATGCAACAGATGTTCTTGTAAAAGACGCGATCAAAAAATCAGTTTTATCAGGAATAAATGTAATTGACACGGCCATAAACTATCGTTCTCAAAAAGCAGAAAGATCTGTACGAAGTGCAGTTTCTGAACTTATTGAAGAAGGTAAGGTGAAAAGAGAGGAACTATTTGTCAGTACAAAAAATGGCTACGTTACAAATGATGCTGATGTAAAAGAGGAATTTTGGGAATACGTCAACAATACACTAGTCAAACCACGCATAATCAAGTCAGGAGACATCTCATCAGGATACCATTGTATGACCATACCATATCTTGAAAATCAACTCAAAACAAGCCTGAAAAATCTGGGTTTTGACTGTATTGATTTGATGTATCTTCATAACGCGGCGGAAGGTCAACTACAAGATATTTCAAAAGAAGAATTTATGAAGAATCTCAAACTAGTTTTCGAGTTTTATGAAAAACAAAGAAAGGAAGGCGCGATCAAATATTATGGAATGGCAACATGGGATTGTTTTAGAGTACCAAAGGAAAATCCTCAGCATCTCTTGTTATTAGACATATTAAAACTTGCAAAAGAAGCAGGAGGAAACGAAAATGGTTTCAAGTTCATTCAACTTCCATACAATATGTATCTTGACCAAGCATTGAAAATACAAAATCAGACTGTCAACGGAAAAGAAATTTCTATTTTGGACGCATCAAAAAACCTAGGAATTGGCGTTTTTGCAAGTGTACCGCTTATGCAAGCAAAACTTCTTGGCCCAAATGTAATACCAGAGTTTGGCGGACTAAAACCAGCACATCGTGCACTACAGTTTGTGAGATCATCTCCTGGAATAATAGCACCGCTAGTTGGTCAGAAATCAAGTTCGCATGTTGATGAGAATCTTGAACTAGTAAAAGTTCCACCAATGTCTGAATCAGAATTTAATCAACTTGTTACAAGTCTAACTTCATAAATGTAAAGAATAAATAGAAACTCACGTTGCAGTGTCGTATGCCAGTGGATCCTGTTTGTGGAATTGAGCTTGACGAGAGCTTGGCTCTAGTTCATGAATATAACGGGAAAAAATATTATTTTTGTTGCCATGGCTGTAAAAAGATTTTTGTTAAAAAACCAAACAAATGGAAAAAAGACTAGATTGGAAAACAGCCACACATATGACAAAAATGTGAATCTGGTTCTATCTCACCTTGACAGTCCGGGCACCTATATTTTGAAGACTCCAAAAGATATGGAGGATCGAAATATTTTCTATATAATTCATAATAATAAAGTGATTCTTTGGAATTTAGTTTGACTTTGTCTTTTTCTAGATATAACTTGGCTTTTGACTCAAACGTTTCGTCTTTGATGCTGTTTTCAAAAAATGATGTCAAACTGTTTGTTCCAGAACCATCTTGCATTGGAGACTTGTCTCTCCAAGCAATTGATTTTGGAATAATATGTTCAAACGCTTTTCGTAAAACCCATTTTCCATATTTTTTATCGTTTTCTTCATGCACCTTTAGATCCGCTGGAATAGATTTTGCATAATTAGCAACTTTTTCATTAAGAAATGGTGATTCGGTACCAACACCTAGTGCCAAGCCTATTTGTTGTGTTGGAAAATGCATAATTTTCCATATTCTTTCTAAATCTTTTTGTAATTCTGCGCTCTTTTTCCTTAAGAAAAAGGCATAGCCAGCAAATAACTCATCGCAGCCATCCCCAGTGATGATGCTAGTGCAACCATTTTCTTTTGCTGCCTTTATTGCCAGATATAAAACAATAGAGTTTCGTATTTCAATATGATTGAAGTTTTTCAAGATCTTAATTGTCTCTTCAATTGAATACATGAGATCCTCAATTGTTGCATTTTTTATGAATAGTTTTAATCCAAATTCTTTTGCAACAAGTTGTGAATATACCAGATCAGAGGCAGGAAAATCTTTAGCCACCACAGCAATTGCTTTAGTGTTTTTTTTCAAATAATATGCAAGTATAGAACTATCGAGTCCTCCAGAAAGGGCAATACAATCAGACGTACATGATAATACTGCCTCTGAGATGAGTCTAGTCAGGTTTGAGAAAATTTCTTGCAATATGCACGGATATTGACGTAATTGATAAAATAAGTTATCTAATGGATCACAGATGAAAATTGAAAAAATCATTCCAGAAAATTAGGTCAAGCTTATTGGTAGGTTTAAATATTTTCAAGGCGCTAGTTTTTTCATGCTTCTTCCAGCAGAGATAGAGACTAAGTCGTTAATTCCAGCGTTACGTGCTATCTTGGCAAAAAAATTGATGGAGGTGTACAACATGCAGGAGGAAGACATATCAAAGATGCTAGGTGTAACACAAGCTGCAATAAGTAATTACATCAGAGGAACAAGAGGAAATCCTGAATTAATAACCAAACTTCTTTCTATAAAAGAAGTCTCGGACATGATTAATGAAATTGCAAGCAATCTCTCAACCAATATGGCATACACACCTGCCAGTCTTTCAAAATTTATTGGCTTGTGCAACTACATAAAATCAAGTCTTTTAATTTGTGACATACATCACAATTTGGAAACAAACATCGATGAAGCAGTATGCAAAGAATGCGAGAACATGCTTCTAAAAGGACCTGGAAGTTCTTTTTAATTTAGTTTCTTATCAAGAATAATTTCTATCGTTGAAACAAGAGTCATGCCATATTTTCCTGTTCCATTTTCGCTATCAACAATAATGTCGACAACTTCTGATGTGCCTTTCATCATTTTCTCAGTTATGACATTGGCTACTCCCGCCGCGGTTGGTATGTCATCTCCTTTGGCTTTTAACACAACCCGACCAGCGCTTCCAGGGATAGTCAATAGATCAATAGCACATTCCATTATTGGCTGTCTTTGTATCAAGATGGTCCTTCCTTTATTTAAAAATGAATGATCATTAGTCAGTTGTGTCTTGACATCTTCCACACTCAAAATACTCAATCATATCACCCAAAATTTTGCATTCTATTAAGTTTTATCGATGATTGGTCTATTAGTTAAAAAGATCGATCGGGATATTTTGAAAGTCGCCATTTGGTAGTACTCTTCTTATTGTAATAGGTATGACACGTTTTTCAAGTTCAGCATATGCCAAGTCAAGTGATGTTGCTACTTCCTTTGGAACTGCGATAAATGGAGGCGCTCCAAGTGATAGTTGTAGTGCTCTAGCTCCCATTATTCTTGCTTTTTCAAATCTAGTTAAAGTTGGAGGGCCTATCATTATCTTACCTCTACCAGTTGTTTCATATTCAACAGGTACATGAACTGGGTCAACTTCAATAATTTCCCTTGCGTCAATAATTTTTTGTAATCTTTGTCGCTCTGCAAGTTCTTCTGGAGCGAGTTCACCCTTTTTGAGTTTCTTTGCTTTTGTTGTTTCTTCTCCCTCTTCTAATATTTCTGCGGTTTCTACTGATTCTTCTACAATAATTGGCTCTTCTGGTTCTACCTCTACTGGAGCCTCTTCAGTTTCTGCAATAATCTCTTCAGGCTCATCAGACATAGATATCTGGTCTGAACAAACGTTATATAATTCATAATCCTCTCTCTTGAAAATGAGTGCAGGATCTGTTTCTAGAATTGAGGTAAATTTGGAGATAAAAGGCAAATCGCAGTTAAAATGCGAATTAAAACGTCATCTTGCACCAAAAACTGTTGGTACCATAACTAGATCTTTGCCACTTGAGGGAAACGCACACATGATGGGAAATAGCTTTGTGTACATAGAAACTAAGATTAACGTTGGTGGGGAAAGACAACGAAGTCAATTCAAAAAAGGCGATGTATCCTTCATGACATCAACAGGATCGATCTGTTTTTTTCTAAATGATACAGACTCTACAAAAGCGATGACTCCAATTGGTACAATTACATCCAACATAGATGCGTTAAACAATGTAAAACCAGGAGATGTATTTGTTATAACTCAAGCGACGGTGTAGATATGATGACCGCTATAGCCGCCTATTCTTTTGACGGCACCATTTTTCAATAGTTTTTGTAAGAATGTATTTGCTGCAGATATTTTAACGCCTTCTTGTCGTGCCACTTCCTGCACTGTGAAAACTTTGGCACCTTTGATAAAGTTCATAGCTTGATTTTCATTAATTATGACAGAGATTGCGGACTTTGATTTTTGTTCTTTCTTATCTCCTTTCTTTTGACCGCCTTCTTTTTTTGCGGCTTCAGCTTGTTGTGACTTTTCGGCTTGTGCAGGAGATTGTCTTTTTGCCCCACCCATATTGAGTTTTCACAATGTCCTATTTATAAACGAACAAGGATCAGCAAAATCCTAAATATTTGCTAGACTCGGTTTTGTTATGGGATTAGACGTAATCGAGGAAAAAAATCTGAACGATGTCATATCGTATGCACTTGACTATCCGCGTGTAGTTTTGACTGAAGCAAAACCTCTTGCTCGAAATGGTGCAGCTCTTCCAGACTTTGCATTTGGACTTTATGTTGGATACATATCAGGAGTCTTCTTTGATGGCTTTTTGAGAAGAAACAAGAGATTTCTAAATGAGGAAGAGATGTCTGGTTTTCATTCCATACTTTTTAAGAGAACCCCAGAGATTTGGTTAAAGATAAAGGCACATCTCCAGTTGAAATAACTCAAGCTTTTATTCCAGAAGCTATAGAAATTCTTCGATGAAGTTTTCTCTTGTGGCGGAAACGCTAAAAATAATGGAGAGTACAACAAAAAGACTAGAGTTAACACAATATCTTGTAGATTTATTCAAAAAAACTCCTCCAGAAGTAATTTCAAGTGTTGTCTATCTATTACAAGGCAAGCTAAGACCAGATCATGAAGGAGTCGAGCTTGGTGTTGCAGAAAAAATAGCCATAAGAGCAATATCAAAATCTGCTGGCATACCAGCCAAGAAAGTTGAACATGTATATCATGAAGGTGGTGATTTAGGTCAAGCTGCTGCAAAGATCTTAGAGCAAAAAACGCAGACCACATTTATGACTGAAGATATCACTGTGGAAAGAGTTTATGACACATTATACAAAATTGCCGAACTAAAAGGATCAGGCTCACAGGATATGAAATTAAAGTACATTTCTAGCCTGTTAAATGATGCCAATCCTATAGAGGCAGGGTTTATTCTTAAAATAATTACCAACTCCTTGCGTTTAGGTATTGCTGACTACACCATAATGGATTCACTTGCAATTGCATTCACAGGTTCAAAGGAAAATAGATCTATACTTGAACAAGCATATAACGTGTCAAGCGATTTAGGAAAAGTTGCCGCAGCTGTTGCAAAAGATGGAATTGATGCGATTAAAAATTTCCTAGTTTCAGTTTTCAGTCCTATCAGACCAATGTTGGCAGAACGAGTAAAAAGTCCACAAGAAGCTCATGAAAAAATGGGTGCAGAGTTTGCTGCAGAATACAAGCTTGATGGAGAACGTGTGCAAGTTCACATGCGGGGAGAAAAGATCATACTATATTCACGAAGTCTTGAAAACATCACAAGCTACTACCCTGATATCGTTGAGAAGATTAGCAAGTCACTAAATGCACGAGAGGCAATATTAGAAGCAGAGGCAGTTGCAATCAACGATGACACAGGAGAGTTTCTTGCTTTTCAAGAGCTAATGCACCGTAGACGAAAATATAACATTGCAAAAGCGGTGTCACAATATCCTATTACAATAAACTTTTTTGATGTCATGTTTGTAGATGGTAAAAGCTGTCTTGACTTGCCATATAATGAACGTCGAAAAATACTTGAAAAAATTGTAAAGGAAGACGAATTTGCAAAGCTCATGCCTATGACATTAGTAAAGTCAGATAACGAAGTTGAGGACGTACTAGAAAACGCAATTAATGCAGGATGCGAGGGATTGATGTTAAAGCAACTCGACGCATCTTACAGAGCCGGTGCCAGAGGCAGTAACTGGCTCAAGCTAAAACGTGAATACAGGAATGAACTTGGAGATAGTTTAGACCTTGTTGTAATAGGTGCATTTTTTGGACGCGGCAGAAGAACTGGAAGATATGGTGCATTGTTGCTTGCAACATATAATGACAAAAAAGATACCTACCCAAGCATATGCAAAGTTGGTACAGGTTTTACAGATGAAAATCTTGACCAGTTTTATCAGATACTTTCTGACAAAATAACTTTGAAAAAAGATCCTAGAATAAACAGCGGGCTTGAAGCTGATGTTTGGTTTGAACCTGAAGTTGTAATTGAGATCGTGGCATCAGAAATTACACTCAGTCCCATACATAAAACAGCAATGGATACGATAAGAAAGGGAAGCGGTCTTGCTCTAAGATTTCCTAAATTTACAGGAAAGATCAGGTTTGAAAAAACTCCAGAAAATGCAACCACCGATGAAGAGATAATCTCACTGTACAATGTACAAAAGAGAGCAGTTCAAGAAGAAAAACAAAATTACATCTGAGATATTCAAAAGCATCTCATAGATTCTTAGGAAAACTTCACGTAAGGATTATTAGTCGCTCCTCATACTTTAAAGCCTTACATGTATAGCGGAGAGTTAGAAGTTCAAGCGAAACGAAAAGCGCTTGCGGTTTTACAAGATGAAATAAATAGAATCCTTAACTCCGTAAGAGATCTTTCAGCATTTCCTGCGGCTATAATAAAAGGAGACAAGGGCGAAATAAAAGCATCTCTTGAACGAATGCGCAGTACAGAAGATGAAGTAGAGGCCCTTCGTCGTAAGATAACAAGAGAAATTGCTGAAGTAGGTGGTCTGATGATGAATAGAGAAAATATCCTACATACTGCATACACAATGGATGAAATAGCAGGATATATCACTGGAATCGCATTCAAACTTTCAAACATTAAAGCTGCTACTCTAAAGAAAAGCAAACTTGACAAAGACTTAACAGAATTAATTAATTTAGTAGTAGATGAAATTTACAAGCTAAACGAGATTGTACGCGCTCTTAATACCAATCCATCAGGAGCTATTGAGCTTGCTCACGAAGCCCAGAAAATAGAACGCAGTATAGATGACAAGTATCGTGATCTGACCATCAAAGTCTTAGACGAGATTACAATTACAAAGGAGCTATTGCTTCTAAAAGACATTGTAAGTGGAGTCGAGGAAATGGCAGACAAATGCCTTGAAGTCTCTGACTCTTTCATATCATTAGCTCTAAGTCTATAACTTGAAAGGCGAATTAATCGAAAACAGAATTGTAGTCTGGAATATACAAGACTCACGTTCTCTTTTCATGCAGGGGTATTATGGAAAGCCAGTTGGCATAGCAAAACCAAAGCCAGATGAGATTAACGTACCTCTCATTTTGGATTTGATAGAAGGTTATTACCTAGTACAAAAATCAAAGATCAAAGTTTACAAATCAAAAAAACAAATTTCAGAAAATGATCTCTTGCAGATAGCTAGAACAGAATACCATAACTTTGACAAAAAATATTTAGTCTACAAAGATTTCAGAGACAAGGGATACATAGTAAATCCTGGAATAAAGTTTGGGTGTGATTTTGCGGTGTACCAGAAAGGACCTGGCATTGATCATGCACCATATTTGGTTCAAGTGTACAACACAAGCGATGCTATTACTGCGACAGGAGTTGTGTTAGCAGGAAGACTTGCTACTACAGTCAAAAAACAGTTTATTTTGGCAATACCACATGGTAAAGACAAAGTTGATTGTTTAGCATTAGACTGGTGGCGAGCTTAAAGTTTTTTTATGTGAAATGCTATTTTATCATAGATAGCAAACAGATCTTTTGAGATAACAAACTCGTTGCTGTTTTTCCAGTTACCATAAATCCTTACACCGTTTTTTGTTGGATCTATCCTGATGTGTGCGTCTTTGACTGATTGTTTTAAAATCATATTTGTAAGTTCGGTGTCGTTGTTTAGTATATCAGCAATCCTTCCTCCCACCCATTGTACGCCAGCCAATTTTTTAGATCCAAAATGACCTTTTGTAGTTAGTTTAGTTTCTGCAACATATCCCTCGTCGTTTTCACTTAGATCTTTTCTAACTATAAAATGAGCCTGAAAACGGTCCTGTGCCCCCCAAGGTAGTGGATTCGGATCTTGCAATTCTATCCCTTCTGAATTATCTGAATGATGTCAATATTAGTTCCTTTTACCTCAAGACAGCCCTTGTTTGTAACCATCCTAGGAGTCATAGAAAAATATCTACTATAATAATCGCCTTTTTCAGCTTCGTCGGTAGCAATTTCCTTTGCTTGTGCAGTGATACCTATTTCTTTTAGAAAATCAGAAAATTCTTCAGGTTTAGTTTTTAGTGGAATAGTATCAGATTCTGAGTCGTGCATGTGGAAGGTAAATTTCCCCCTCAAATAAATATTGGTCTTCAAACAGTTTGCCACAGAATAGATCAATCGGAATAAATAATAGAAAAATAGTCATTTTCTATCAATGTTAAAATTTCAGGGCAAAGTTGCAGTCATTACTGGCAGCGGAACTGGCATTGGCAAAGCCATAGCAACCAAATTTGCTGAAAATGGGGCAAGCGTGGTTATTCTAGGAAGACGAAAAGAACCACTTGAAGAAGCTGCAAAAGAGTTGCAGGATGTAATTACAAAAGTAAAAAGTAATGCGTTTGTAAAGATTTTTGCCGGCGTAGATGTCAGCGATGAAGTTGGAATATCATCCATGTTTGATGAACTAAAAAAATCAGTTGGCATTGTAGATATTGTAGTAAACAATGCCGGCGTTTCAGGACCTGTAACGTGTTTTGCAAACTCACCAATGACTGAATTTAAAAGTGCAGTTGCAATTCATCTTACTGGAACTTTTTGGACTTCGGTCCAAGCATTAAAAGCAATGAGACCTGGCTCAAAAATTATAACAATATCAACTTTTTTTGCTGAAGAAAGGCCTCTTGAACAAAGACCATACCGATTTCGAAGCCCATACACTGCTTCACAGGGAGCTAAAAATAGACTTGCAGAAGCAATGTCTTGGGAGCTCACACAAAAAGGCATAATCTCAATTGCGACAAATCCTGGTCCAGTTCATTCTGACAGAATTTACAAGACAGTCTATCCAAAGGCTGCTGCAGAGTTTATGCGAGTTAGTGGTTTTGAGAGCTTGACTCCTCAAGAAGTAGAACAAGTAAACAACGACATACTACCGCTTATGGGTGAAGATGAAAAAACTGTCAAGGAGGGAATTAAAAATGCAACTACAAAGATGGCAAAAATAAAAGGAATAACCTCAGAAGATGAAATACAGAAACTAAATACAACAATTACTTCATTGCTTTCAAAGATTCAGCAAATAGCAGAAAAGGTACAACTCAACACAAGCAAAATGATAGCGGATGAGCAGTTCTTATCACAGCCACAAGTTGCCGAAACAGTTCTTGCGCTATGTGATGACGAAATTTCAAAGATTCTAAATGGAAAGGTAATACCAGGTGATAGAGTGTTTTATCCAGTAAAACCACATATCACATCCACAATACCAGAGTTTCCAGCTGATTTTGGTTCTAAAGTGGTAGTTTTTACTGTTGATGCGTCTGAAGACTCTGATATTGCAAGAGTAGAGTTTCTTGCTCAAAATATAGAAAAGTCTGGAGGAAAAATTGTCATTCTATTTTCAAAAAATATTCCAAAACAAAATCAAGACAGATTATCAAAGTTTCATTCACATTCAATAGATCTTACAAACCAAGAAGAAGTGAAAAGATGGCTCAAGACAGCTACAGAAAAAGTTGGCACCATATCAATGATAATTCATGTCACAGGCAAAGTGCCTTCATTTCCAAAGATAACTGAGCTCTCAAGATCACAGTGGGATTCAGTTGTGGACAAATTCATACTAACTCCAGCAATAATAGGACAGGAATGTCTTAGTACGTTTGTCCCAGATGGTGCCAAGAACCCCCCTCTTTTCAAGGGCAAGTCTGGGACGATGGTCATAATAGGTCCTGACTTTCCTGTAGGTTCAAAGGTAACAGGTGCAGAACGAGCCAAAGTAGAGGTGTTTCGTGGCGCACTAAGACCATTTGTAACTACGGTAAATCAAGAATTAAGTGATGTTCTAAAATCTAATGTTAGAATGTTTTTGGTTCTTCCAGGAAGTGTAGATGGTACAGAACCAAACAATGAACGAATTTTTGGTGCAGTGAAATATTTTGCATCTACCAAAGCTACTTCTAGTTCTGAAGTAATTTTCTATCCTGATGAAATACGTTCCTAATGAAAAAATTTTCAGAGCTCAACGTGGGTGATGAATTTTTTTCTGAAGGAAAAATCTCTTTACAAGAACTTGAAAACTATCTTTCCTTTTCTGGAATAAAAAACATATTGTACAAAAACAATGAGGACTCGAAGAAGATTGTTTCTGGCAGGGCAATATTAGGAAGAATGGAAGGCGATTTTACTAGACTAAAAGAAATGTATGGGAATTTGTTGATTTTTTATGGTATGGATGGGGATCCATCGTGGAAAGGCAGGCATGCCAGATTCCTAAAACCACTTTACACTGATGATATTTTGAAAATGAAGTTTAGGATATCGGAAAAAACTGATCTTAATGAAGATTATGGCCTTTTGTCTATTGATTTTGAAGGGTCTAAAGAAAATGGCGACTTGGTTGTTGTTGCAAGACGTAACCTATACCAAATCAAAAAGGACCCTCCAATGAATCAATAAAGAGTTTGATTGAAGCTGCAATCATTACAACAGTTACAAGAATTCGCAGTTTTTTCTCTTCTATCTCAAGTGAAAGTCTGCTTCCTACAAGTCCACCACCAAATGCACCTATAGCAAGCAAGAGTGCTTGATAGAAATCAGGATGACCAAGAAGGGCATGAACTGCCATTCCTGAGGCAGAAACAAATAGCAAGATAAATTGTGATGTTGGTGCAGCAATTTTCATCGAAAGGCCAACCACGATCACCATCAAAGGAACAAACACGATACCTCCGCCGATACCAAATAAGCTAGATATTATTCCAGCAAAGAAACTTGCTCCAGTTGCCAATACCATGATTTGTTTTGAGAGATTGTGCTCTTTTGATTCGATCTTTCTTCTTGAAAAAATGTAAACACTAGAAGCAATTAGCACTATTCCAAACAATATCTTAAACAATGATGGAGTGATGTCATGTGAAATAAATGCACCAAGTACCGTTCCGGGAATTGCAAGCAACCCAAATTTCAAACCAACTGAATATTCTATTCTTTTTTGTTTTGCATAAGAAACAGAGGATGCAACTGCATTGCTAAAAGCTGCAAACAGGCTGTTGCTTGCAGCCAACGCCGGAGAAAATCCAAAAAATGTTAAAACTGGTACCACCACAATTCCACCACCAAGTCCTATCATGGAACCAAGGACACCTGCTGCAAAACCTAACAGCAATAACCATAGATCTAACAATACATACACCAAAGATACAGTTACGGATTAATTGTTACGTCAACCTTAATGAACCTGTTAATACGGCAAAATATTTTCCAAATCATCTAGCTATTAGCATCTCCCACACATATCCTTCTTTTGTAGTTGTCAACTGAATTTGCATGTGTTTTGATGCAAGTAAGATCGATTTTGATTCACTATGTGGTTTGCTTCCGCTGATATGAAAATTCTGTAAAGCGTCAACCCAATTTTCAACTGTCTCATATCCATCAGGCTTGACTGATTCCCAACAATCACACACGAGTTCTTTTGTAACTGTGCCAAAAACAGTCTTTATTTGATTCATGTTTTCCAATACAGGATTTGATTGTAGTACAACAAGAACTAATTTTGGTGTGCTAGGAGAACCTACAAGATGTATGTTGCCAAGAAAGTTTCCGGTTGGATCTTTTATTTCGGTAGAGGTGCAATATTCTACAAGTTTTTGTTTTTCTGGGTCACTGAAGAATTTACACCATTTTTCTATGTCTTGTTGTTTTGTAAATCTCAGTGGAGAAGACATTGTAATTCCTTGTGACTGTAAACTTTGTTTCAAAACAGAATTAGCTTCGTCATAAGTGAAATCTAATGAAAGTGAATCTACTTTTGGTGTTTCAGATTTTTCGTTATAATATATTACAAATATTATTACAGCAATTGTAGCTGCAACTCCAATTCCAAGAGTAAGATATTTTCTAGACTTCACAATCTGTAAAGTTTTTTATTCTTTAATAAAGCAATCTTGGGTTAATCACAAAAAGCGCTCAATCTTAATTAATACCGTATGATGTCAGTTTTCTGTTGCGTATAATATTATGTGGATTCGGTGTAGTGGGCCAGAATTTTGCCAAGCTGTTGCTATCAAGATCAGAAGATCTGTATGCCATGCATGGTCTGAAGCCACGAATTGTTGGAATATTTGATAGTAAAGGTTCAGCTGCATCATCAGCTGGTCTTGATCTAAACAGATTACTTGAGACGAAAAGAAAGTACGGCAACATAAAAAAATATCATAACAAGGAAAAAGATGCAAACGGTCTTGAAATGATAAGTGGTCTAGAAGCCGAAGTTCTCATAGAAACAACCACAAGCAATTACAAAGATGCAGAACCTGGCATGTCACATATTGTCAATGCAATGAAAAACGGCCTACATGTAATTACTGTAAACAAGGGACCGCTTGCTCTTGCATTTCCGTCTTTAATGGAGCTTGCAATATACAATCAAGTATTGTTAAGGTTTAGTGGTACGGTGGGTGGAGGTACGCCGATTTTAGATTATGCAAAAAATAGTTTGAGAGGGGAGAGGATAGTTTCGTTTGAGGGCATACTAAATGGTACAACAAACTACATCCTAACAAACATGGCAAATGGCATGACTTTCAAGGCAGCACTTGCTGATGCAAAAAAGAAAGGGTATGTAGAGGCAGATCCCTCTTTAGATATTGACGGTTTTGATGCTGCTGCAAAGCTTGTCATACTTGCAAATTGGATTATGGACATGAAAGTGACCATAAAAGACATTGAACGGAAAGGGATCAGTGGTGTAACTACTGCTGATGTCAAAAAAGCTGCTGCAAGAAAATGTGCTGTAAAACTGATTGCGTCATGTAATAGAAAACTAGTTGTCGCACCAAAAGAAATTCCACTTGATGATCCCTTGTGTGTCAATGGCACTTTAAACGCAATCACTTTCAACTCTGAACATTCAGGTCAACAAACCATAATTGGCCGTGGTGCAGGTGGAATGGAGACAGCAAGTTCCATACTACGAGACCTTTTGGATATAAAACAGGAAATATCAAGAAATTGAAGTCAAACTTATTATCGAAAAGTACAACTGTGGAGACATTAGAAAAAATTTCTTCACAGTGGAGCATAGAATTACCAAAAGTAAAGACTCTTACCATTCACGAAATAGATGATGATGCAAGTTTAATAACTGGAGATGGCTTTTCTGCCATAAAATTAGGCGAAACATATATTCCATTTTTATCTGAAACTGGATTACTTGAACGGTTCCCAAAAATTGTAGTTGATATGGGTGCAGTGAAATTTGTTTGTAATGGAGCAACAGTGATGAGACCAGGTGTTAAAAACTATTCAGAGTTTGAAAAAGATCAGATAGTATGTGTTGTCGAAGAATCGCGTAACAAATTTCTAGCAATAGGAAGATCACTTGTATCAAGTAAGGACATGATCACTATGACAAAAGGCGAGGTAGTGAAAAATTTGCATTATGTTTCAGATAGATTTTGGGAAGCTGCAAAAGAGATAAAGAGGTAGCTAGAGTTTTTGAACCAGTTTAGATTTTTGTACTAGTACAATCATCATTACTGAAATCATAAGAATGGCCAATGTAAGAAGGCCAAATTCTGGTACAGCATAAAAAGTCAGAGATTCATCATTTGGCCCTGTCCAATTTGCCCTGTCTTTTGGCAGTCCTATTCCAAGGATTGTAACTTGCACATCCGCTGGATCATCTGAGAATAATGGCCTTGTCCAATGTTCAGCCATGCCATTTTCTGCATGTTGAGATTTTACAACCAAAAATTCTTGTTCGTTTTGCGTTACTCTCAAGTCATAGTTTACGTGTTTGACTAGTTTATCTTCAATATCCTTAAAAATTACATTTATTCCCATATACTCACCTGGAGTAGCATCCGTGGTTTCTATTGTAACAAGAATTGTCCCGTCAGGAGATGCCTGTATTATAGAGTTTGATTTTTCTGAAATTCCTGCAGGAGTTGGATCTATTTGTCCTGACTGGGCTTCATTTTTGCTTTCCTCAATTTCTAATTCTACAAAATATTTACTTCGCTCAACAAGTTTTTTCATTCTGTCATCACCTTCGTATTGCCATATTTGATCTTCGTATAAACTTGCGCAAACTCTAGCCTCAATACTATAATGATAATTTTCTAAAAACCAACTCAAACCTAAGGTTTTGTATTGTAGATAAACGTCATGACACCATTCTATGTCATTCTCTGTTAATGCGCCATTACTTACAGTAGCATTAGCAAGAGATACGCCAGATAACAACATTATACTTAAAGAAAAGAATACAATAAATTTCAATACACGACTAAAAACGCAAATGATACATAAGTTTGTCTAAGAAATTATTTGTAAGCTATTTCTCTGTAAATTCTCTTATTCCTGTTTTGTCTGCTACAAGCACATCAATTCCATCACCGCTTGCAGTATCTCGCATTATTGCAGATTTTATTGATTTTATTGCCAATGTAACCGCATCTTTTTCCTTCATTCCTGTCTTGTATTCCTGATCCAAAACTCCCAAAGCCATCTCAGCTCCAGTTCCTACTGCTGCATAATCGTCTGGAAGTACTGATCCAAGTGGATCAAGAGTGTAAATTGCTGGAGTGCCATCAACTCCACCCACAATAACCTGTGTTAGTAAAGGATAGTATCTTCGTTCATACATCAAAGATGACATCATTTTCGCCACTGAATTTGGAGGTATCTCACGCTTTAGCTCCAATTTTCTAATCTTTGTTAGGGCCACCATCTGCATTGCTAAGACCTGCATGTCTACAACCAATCCAGCACAACAGGCTCCTACAAAATCTGTAATCTTGAATGTCTTTTTGGTGGTTTTGCTTACAACGAAGTTTCCATATGCTATCCTTTTTTCACTTGCCATAACCACACCTTCGTCATATGTAATACCAACTGCGGTTGCACCTGGCATGTATACATAGGCCATAAATGCACTTTCTAGGCGAGGACAATAAAGGCCTTTCTATGTAGCAAATTTGTCCATAATGAGACAAATGCATTTTGTGGTTT
>CAYSWR010000030.1:0-13205 GCA_964434855.1 uncultured Nitrosopumilaceae archaeon
GACATTGTTTATACATATGGATTTTAAATGATATAAAATAAGTCTCCCAAATTTGAAAATGACTCGAGTCAAATCATGATATGGCTAGAATAATTAGATTCTAAAGTTAAAAGCGGCATCCAGTGCTATTGCTACAAATATTATTGTAAGATATGGTGCAGTAACCTTGTATGCTTTCCAGGCAAATTCTGATGTTGGATTTTTTGTAAGCTTGTAATGATACACAAACAATAAACCGCCTGAGATTGCAGCGATTGTAAAATACACAAGACCTAATCCAAATGCATAGAGCATTAGGGAATAAGGCAACAAGATTGCAGTATTGATCAAAATATACTGTGATGTTCTTTGCATTCCAACTAACACTGGAAGCATTGGGACCTTGGCTTGTGCATAATCATCTCTGATCTTCATAGCAAGACACCAAAAGTGAGAGGGAGTCCAGACAAAAACCAACATTCCTACCAGTGCTCCAAGTAAATCCATCGAACCAGTTGCAGCTGACCATCCAGCCATTGAGGCAGCACTTCCTGCAAATCCTCCAATTACAATGTTTGATGAATTGTTTCGTTTAAGCCACACAGTGTAGACTATAACGTAAAAGAAAATTCCTAATGCAATGAAAAATGTAGAAACAAGATTTAGTGTAATTCCAGCATAAATTACTGAAGCTGCACTAACTATCAACCCATACCAAAGTACACTTTTTGCAGACATTCTGCCAGATGGGATTGGTCTTGTGCTCGTACGTTTCATCAAGAGATCAATATCTTTGTCATAATAATGATTTAATGCACTGGAACCAGCGGAAGCAAGTGCTCCGGATATGATGATGTGCAAAAGGCCCCAATTATTTAGCTCAGGACCGATAAACTTGCTTGCTGCATACATGGATGTAACTGCAGTAATTACAAGTAGAATTACAATACGTGGTTTTGATATTTCTAAGATCTCTTTTAATCCCAACTCTTTGTTAGCAGTTTTGTTAGGGATTTAATTTCTTCGAAGTTTGCAATCTCACGTCCAAAAGGATTATTTATCTCACTTCGTTCATGTACCACAAATGAGCGACTGGGATCTTATGATGCCTGGAATGGGTCTTACTGCAGTAGGACTGGCAGGCGTGGTCATCTCGTACGCTGGCATTGCCAAGACATTCATTGATGGAATGCATGCGCTCACTGGGCTTACCATGTTCGTAGGTCTGATCTTTTTGGCATGTGGAATACTAAATGGAGGAATTTCTACGAGTAATCGAGCCAAAGCTACTACTTTGGTAATTTTTGGCATTGCAGGTTCCTTTGGAGCATTTGCTTTCACAATGACAGCTGTTTCATCGTTACCAACATTTGCAGGAGTTTTGCTTGTTATCGTAGTTCCAACAGTTGTCATTTCTTATGCTGCAATGAAAATGCCGCAATATGCCAAACCGATATCTGTGATATTTATCATGGCAGCAGGTGTTGGACTTGCATCCTTTGTCGTGCTAGGATTTGTAGGACCAGGTGCACAGTTTTCATTGGAACCGCCTGTTGAGGAAATAGAAAAGCCAGCAGAACAAGTACCTGTTGTAAAGGCAATACCAGTTGAGATACTTGCAGGTTCTTCTACTCCTGATAATCCTGATTATAATCCAGATGTACTGACTGTCTCAAAAGGCGATGTAGTTGAATGGACAAATAATGATAATGCCGCACATACAGTAACTAGCGATGCTGGTGCTGGAACTACATTTGACTCTGGTCTTATCTCAGCTGGTAGCAAATATCAACTCGATACTAAAAATATTGCAGCAGGAGAATACCAATACATCTGTACTGTGCATCCGTTTATGACAGCAACTCTGGTAGTAAAAGAACCATCAGCACCAGTAACTGCTCAAGTGAGTATTCCACAGGGAGCAATGACACAAAGTGACGGACAACTGTATTTTGATCCACAAGAAATTACAGTTTCGGTTGGGACTACGGTAGTTTGGTCAAACGATGACACCGCAGCACACACAGTCACAAGTGGAAATCCAAGCTCAGGTCCATCCGGAACATTTGATTCAGGAATATTTGCAGCAGGAAAAACATTTGAATACAAATTTGATTCTTCTGGAACGACAGAGTACTACTGTCAAGTTCATCCATGGATGACAGGAAAAGTCGTAGTACAGTAGAGCAACATTGCAACAAGCAATTCTAATTTCGAAAAACCACATAGACATCCTATCTAAACATGCAAAAAAAGCATCTCCAAACGAGTCTTGTGCCATATTGTTTGGCAAAATTGAAAAAGACCATTTTTTAGTAAAAGACATCTTTCTAACAAGAAACATAGAAAATTCACCAGTAAACTTTACAATATCTAACGACGAACTCATCAAAGGATATCAAGAAGCAGAAAAAAGAAAACTAGATGTGGTTGGAATTTTCCACTCCCATCCAGATTTTGAAGCTTATCCATCTGTGACAGACCAGAAATTCATGGAAATAAATCCTGTGCCATGGGTAATATTTTCAAACAAGAGTGAACAATTCAAATCATATATCTTTGAATCCGAAATAAAACCATTCGATCTGCATGTAGAATGAATTTATTTGTGAATGCTTTTTTTGTGTCTCTCTAGATGTTCTTTATCAGTAAAGGATACGTTGCACTCCTTACATTTGAAAGTAGTTCCAAGATGCCACAATCACAATACATAATGCTTCATGACGTAAAAGCATTTTCCTGATGTCTTATTTAGATGTCCTAAAAGTAACCCTCAATCCATCTGGTATGTCTTTTAAAAATTTTTTATCGACTGTCTTTATTTTGCCAATTACATTTACCGGAGAGTATGGTCTGATCTCGTCCTTTTTTCCTATTGGTGTTGGACCAAAAAAGAGACATATGGCTTTGCCTGGAGGCCAATAAGCCACATCCATTAGTTCTACTGATGATTTTGCATTTTCTTCTTCTACAACAACTGGAGTTTCACTTGTGTAAAGCTCTTCGCCCCAAGAATTTATTGCAACAGTAAATGGTAAACGATCAAGGAAGGCCTTGACAGTCTTTGGTGACATTTTATCATCTAATTCTAAATCTATAGTCTTTATTTTTGGGAAATCAACTGTGATCGTGTATTTCATAATAAATCCAGTGATTTGAATTAAATATCCCTTCTTGAAATAAACACCATGGACATTCACGTATACGATACATATGTAGAGGCAAAGGATGGTCACACGATGCACTTTGATGTTATTACGGATGTTAAAGATCACACAAAAGCAATCGAGTTTGCAAAGGAATGGCTAAAAACCGTCGGAGAAAGTGATTCAAAAGTAACAACCGAAGAGTGCCAATTTTGTCATACTCAAGGCGCACCTGAGCCAATCGCGGATCAAATTCGCAAAAATGGATACTTCATCCAAAAGATGGAAGGCTGTCCATAAACTATTTTTTAATTTTATAAACTCCTACTATTCAGAAATCTTTTTAGAATGAATTGGATGATGTGGTGTGATGGAGACAAAGAAAGATGCCTATAGTAAACTAACTGTAGAAGGAGAAAAAAAGACACAGTGGATTTGTGGTTGTTTTGAAACAGTTGATGGGTTTTTCAAATTTTGCAATGACCACGATAATGCCATGAGAAAGACTATCGAAGCACAAATAGATGAACTTGATATGACTATGGTAGTTGACGAAAATAAAGTCTAATGTACTAGAACAAGAATCCCAACAAATGCAGAGACAAACACTATAGATACAGTATTTAACAATTTGATTACCGTATTTAGTGCAGGTCCTGCGGTGTCTTTGTATGGGTCACCAATGACGTCGCCAACGATTGTAATCTTGTGTTCTTCACTACCTTTGCGTCCTTGGATCTCGACATATTTTTTCGCATTATCCCATGCTCCACCTGTGTTTGCCAAGTGATATGCCAAGAAAATTCCTGTAACAACTGCACCCATCAATAATCCTGCTACTGCAGGGGGACCTAAAACTACTCCAAGAATTATCGGTGCAATAATTGTTAGAGTTGCAGACTTCCATAATTCTCTAAGTGAGGCTACAGTTGCAACATCAACACACTTTGCATAATCTGGTTTTACTTTGCCAGTAAGAATGTCTGGATGTTCTTTGAATTGTCTTCTAACTTCTTCAACCATTTTTCCTGCCGCCCTTGAAACTGCAGCGATGAGCTGACTTGTGATGAAGAAAGGCAATAGTCCACCTACAAGCAATCCTATTATGATTGCTGGATTTGAAAGACTGTAATCAAACGCAACATGGAATATTTTTTCTGCTTCATATTGGAAAGCTTGAATCATAGCTAGTGCTGCAAGACCGGCACTTGCTATTGCAAATCCTTTGGTAACTGCCTTTGTAGTGTTTCCTACGGCATCTATCTCATCAGTGACTTTGCGGTTTGCTTCTCCCATGCCAGTCATTTCTACAATCCCTCCGGCATTGTCACTGATTGGACCAAAGGCATCTATGCTAAGCACTATGCCTGCAAGGCTTAGCATGGCCATTGCAGTAAGAGATGTGCCGAATATTCCGTAAATTGTTGATTGTGAAGGATCTGGTGCAGCAGACGAAGCTATTGCAAATGACAATGCAAGTGCAACAACTATTGCAATCATAAATGGTCCAGTTGAACGCATTCCCTGTATTATTCCCATTAATGTCAACGAGGCATATCCCCACTTGGCAGACTCGGAAATTTCTTGGACTGGTCTGAATCGGTAGCTTGTAAAATAGTCAGTAATTCTTTGTATTACTGGAACAAGAATCACTCCAATTACAGTAGTACCAAACAGTGCGTATGCAAGTGGAGTCTGACCAAGGAACAAGTTTGTGAATACAAAATTAAGTGCGATTGCTATTGCAGCAGAAACATAAAATGCGCGATTCAAAGGTTTCATAACTTCGGTCATCTTCCTTGGTCCAATTGTTGCAGTACCAATTATTGATGCGATTAATCCTGATGCTCCAATTAAGATTGGATAAAGCAAGTTTTGCGGAGTGCCAATTAATGCTCCAAGAAGTAACGAAGCAAGCATAGTTACAATATATGATTCGTAAATGTCAGAACCCATGCCAGCTGCATCTCCTACGTTGTCACCAACGTTATCTGCAATGGTAGCTGGGTTTCGCGGGTCGTCTTCTGGGATGTTTGCTTCCACTTTGCCAACCAAGTCTGCGCCCATGTCTGCAGCCTTTGTGAAGATTCCTCCGCCGACTCTGATAAACAAAGCAATGAGACTTGCACCAATGCCAACACCAGCTATTGTGATTGGATCTGGAAATGCGAAATAAAGTAATGTGATTGCTAAAAGCGCCATGGCAGGAACTGCAAGACCAACTGTAGCTCCTCCTCTAAACGCAAGAGCAAACGTGTGGCCCAGTCCTTTTCCTGACGCATTTGCTACACGAACAGCAGCCTTTACTGTGATCTTTAATGAAATTAATCCTGCAATTGCAGAAAGTCCTGCTCCCACTGCAAAGGCAATGCCGTTTGAAAATCCAATTGCTGCACCAATGATTACTGCTAAACCTATTGCAACAGGGATGACAATTTTAAATTCTCTTCGCAAAAATGCCATTGCACCGACCTTTACCGCATTTGAAATGTCAAGCATCTGTTGAGTTCCTGGCTGTTGTTTAGAAACCCAGAGAGCAAAAATTGCGGCGACTATAAATGAGACAATAGCCGCGCCTATGGGTATCATTAAATCTTGCAGCAGCATTTGTTAAATTTGCCTATTTGCGGTAAATATAAACCATCTCTGGCTGTTTTTTATTTTCTTTTCTTGTAAGGCGCAAATGTTTTTCCAGCCAGTCCTTGCCTTACGAGCTTGTTGAATCTTTTTCCATGACTAAGATATGGAAATCTTAGGTGGATCAATTCATGTACAATGGTGTTTTCCAAAGCTTTTTCATCTGGCAGTTTTCTGATGTTTAGAAAAATCATATTGTGTTGCATGTATGACACTCCATAATACTTGTAAGCTGAAGTTCTCCTGCCTTCTGTCATATTTTTTGGCATCTCAAGAACTTCTCTTGTGGTCAAAAGCACTTTGGGTTCTTGTATTCCAAATCTGTTTGCGTAGATTCCTGTCTTTTCAAGAATTCTAAATCGTAGATCAGCATCAAGCTTCATTGTTCTTTTTTATTTGTAAAAGTGCTTTAATCATAAATGTCAATTGTTGTGTCTGAGCTTGTTTACTTTAGCTATTTTTAGAATTCATTCAGACGTTTTGGTAGTTTCTAGATAGTTTTGAAATATAGTCTACCACTCTATCTTATATGCTTCATATGGTTGTACGCTTTTTCGCTCCCATGATATGTTGGTTTTTCCATTATGATATCTCACTACTGGTGCAGGTGAAGCATATTCTGCGAATCCTGTCTGTGGCTCAACCTTGAGAACTCTTTGCTTTAGTTCTTTTTTGTTAGATATGTTAATTACATATTTGAATTTCTTGCACTCTGATGCAAATTGGTAAATATAACTTCTGTTAGGTTCTTCCCAATCCCACTCTAATTTGAGAATTTTTGTACTATCGGGTTTTATGGGTTTATCAAGCCTGACGGTGAATTCTTTGTGAAGAGGATTCTTTGCATTCAAACTTAGAATTTTAAGTTTCTTACCTTTGCCATCTTTTACGCTAACATGCAGATCTTCAAATTTTCTTGCCGTGTCACCATCGATGTTATAGTGAATCAAGTCTCTTGGTTCATTTGAAACATTTACAAGATTCCAAATCTGAGTATGATGAGTCATCATAGTCGTTGGATTTTTTACATCAAGAATTAATTCGACTCTTTCAAATCTAAAGTTCTTTTGTGGGACATCTGGTGGTTTAGTTGGTGGAGTTTTATTTCCAAACTTGCCTTCTTCATAGATACTGCATATATCAAGTTCCCCTTCCCATTTCACTGGATAATTTCCTATAGGATGCATTATTGACTTGTATTCAGGAGATAATCTGCCAAGTGTCTTAGCAATTCCTCCAGATGTAAGTATGTGCATCTTTTCACCCAAATCCATTACACGTCTTGCCATTATGATGCCAGGTCCCCAAACTGTATTGTTTCCACTGAGATCTTTCATAAAATATACAATACCTGATTCGATTCCACTTCTGATGTAGACCTTGTCTTTGTTTGCTTTTGATTTATTGTATTCATTCATGAGTTTGTGCAGTTCTATTGCTAGTCGTAACGGATTTTCTAGAGTATCACTAAAACCAATAGCATAACCATCACCTGATGGCAATATCACAACTGACTTAGGATCTTGTTGTCTGAATAATTCTGTTCTTAATATTAACTCATTTAGTACCATTATTTTATGGACCTGTTCTCTGGTTGTTATTTTTGGATTGGAGCTTGCTACTACATCAGTATAAAACCAATGCAGGTTTCGTGTTGGAGGTAAAACAGATGGGAGTATTGGTTCAGTGCCCTTTAACGAATTAAAAAGGTGTAATATGAAATGCAACGGGCACAGTTTTAGAATCTCAGTTTTAGTCATAGCTGGCCTAATGCCTCCGATGCGGCGTTTTTTAATTTCTTGCAGTATGAAGTCTTTACTTATGTCTCGTTCTTCCATAATTCCAAAAATTTCTAAAATCATGGAAAACTTGTCTAGTTTTTTTCCCTTTGGCTTTCTAGAGAAATTTTTAACCAATGAGTCATAAAGATAAAAGTACGTAATAAGTTGTTATCATGCAAAATGATGAAAACTCAAAAACACCTTACAAGGTGATAATCTTTATTCTACCATGATCTCATAAGACCTTTCAAGCAATCGAAGGATTGAAATTTTTGATATTCTATGCCTGATATATCGTGATTTTATAAAAATTTCAACTCTTTCCGTATTCTCGTCCAATCTTTTCTAAAAATTCTTTTATTCCGTTCTCTTGAGAAAATTTGTCTAAATTTTTCTTTATAGATTCAATAATTGCAACATAAGAACCATCAAAGACATATCTTAAGACATCACTCAGATATTCCGGTTTTTCAAAGCAATTTGAAATCTCACAACGATATTTTTCAAATAGACTACGGTTAACCATTTCAAAGGCTGCCGTGCCTGATTCAAGAATGGATTGTCTTAGAACAAAAAGGACTACAGATTTTTTCAATTGGTATCCACTGCTATCAAGTCTATCAAACGAAGTAAAGTTCTTTTGGCGTTTGTGCTGACTCTGATTTAGATTAATCTCTCTTTGCATACTTGTTCAATCTTTTATTTTACTTGTTAAACTGATAAGACGTACTTTCAGAAAATGCAAATATTCAGCTATTGTGCAAAATTGAATTATTATCTGACTCTAACTATATTCACATTAATGATCAGGGCGGTGAAATAAACTACATGACAGATACTCTTGGTGGCAGTGGTGGTACTATCCTTTAGCAAAATACCTTTTCTTTCTTTAATAATTCCTATTTGAACGGGAAGTTCAAGATTTTCTATATGTGATGTTTGGTATCTGATGGTTTAAGGTTTACAGAGTATCAATATGTGTAAAATTATCTTCACAACTGAAACATCTTAAGATAAGGCAATGATCTTTTGTTTTACTCTTTTGGCTTATTTTTTCTGTTCTGCATTGCTACCGGCTACTTCCGAACCTGGTTTCCTTGTTCTATCTTCTTCTTGTTTCCATCTTCCTCTGTACATGACAGTTAATACAATAAAGACTGCTACCACAATCGCAAGTACAATTGCTAAGGCTGTCATCCAGATCGGAATGCCTCCAACAGTGACCCCCAGCAATCCTAGAATGAGCTTCAACAAGTCCTCAGTGTTCTTTATAGCAGTACTCTGAGCCTTAATCTCATCAATTAATTCCTGCAGAGTAGGTCTATCCCACTTTGGAGCTTCTGACGCAGCGTTGATTGACGAAGCTGCTCCATCAATTTCAGCGCTGATACCTAGTGCAAATGGATTCTTTATAAGATTTCTAGCTTCACCTTGAACTTTCTTAATTGCATTTATTGCAGCATAATCCTCACCATTCTTGATGTGATCTGATACTGTCATCAAGTCTTCATGTAATGTGTTTCTGGCAACTTCTGCATCACCACTACATTCAAGATTGTCAGAATCACTTGTTTTGAAATTGCAGTCAGCAAGTTTCATGATTGCAGAATCTATAGCTTGAATGTGTAATATTCTGAACTGTCTTGATTGCGTTATGTTCATCTCCTGCTTCGGAAGTTCGGAAGAATCATTATCAGCATCGATATATGAATTATATTGGGTATCGGTTTGATTTTTTATCTTTTCATCCACCCCATCACATTTACAAGTTTGATCTCCATTTTGTTCTTGGTTAATAATTGGTATGACGGAATTAATTTCCTCGTCATACTCGACAAATTTCAGTTGAGGAACAATTGATTCTATATACTCTGTTCCATCTATTTCTGGTACTGAGCCCTCTTCAGTTACTTCATCAGCTGGTTCTACAATAAATGGACATCCATGATCATCACAACCTTCACCAATAGGTGCACCATCCCCAAAACTTGTTGGCACCTTTATGTCGTAAGTTAGTCTTGCCCAGTCGTTAACATCACTATAGCTGGGAGTTGGAGGAGCTGGAGCTCCATCACAACCACTTGATGTTCCAAAATTGTTCAAATCTTTCCAAGCAGTTTGAGTTGTTCCTTCAGTGTTTGCATCTCGGTCCCAGTTTATGCCTCCACCTACAGTTGCTGTCAAAATAGGTGTAGGTCCAAATGCTGTTACTTGGCCCGAGTTTGCAGTTCCAATTCCATTAGTTTCGATATAGGAGTCTTCATCCAAAGCAGTGTTTGCTCCGGATGAGAAAGTTAACGGTCTGTTAGCTACATAATCAGAAAACTGTCTAGAATAACTCATGACACTAAGATAGTTTGGTTTGCAGTTTGTATTGTCACTGCCACCATGGTAAAGCCTCAGATTATGTCCTAGTTCATGCATAAAAGTACCTGCTTGCTGATCCCTACTTCCTACAGCTCCTGCCCACTTGCCAAGTGTTATGGCGTTATCATTTCCTGGAATTTCTGAAGTTCCAGAAAATCCAGTGCTAAGGTTATGTCCAAATAGAGCATAATGAAATACTTGGCGCTTTGCGGTCAGTAGATTTCCATTTGTTCTATCTGAAGACGTACCAAAGTAGGTGTCTTTTGCCTTATCAAAATCTGTTCCACCAGCTCCACCAGCAGCCGGTCCAGTCATTGAATTCGCATGATGCGGAATTTCCTCATCTGTTTGTATGTGAAGGCGTATGTCTTGAGCTCGGAATGCAAGTATGACATCGTTAAGTGCATCCGGGTTTGGCGCATGGCGTCTCATGTAGTCAATCTCTATGTAAACGTCTTTCTTTCCAACAACAGGACAATCATAGGAAATGCTAGAGTTGCATGGATATGTGTAGGTGATACCATTGTACGGAATTTGTAGTCCAGTGGTAGTTTCCCACGAATCAACAATTCCGTCTAAATCGGAATCCGTTCCTGTAAGTTTTACAGATTTGTTTCCTAGGAAGGTACCTGTAGGTGGCCACGCACCATCACCTGCAGATATTATATTCACAGCTTCTTCTATCGGAATAATTCCTGCCGGAGGACTCTGAACTGCTGTTGTAACTATATCATTTACATCAACATGTAAGGCTGGTGTGTTCTGATTGTTTGCACCAGAAGTAAACATCACATAAGGTGTAAAAGTGAAAAAGCCAGAGGTTGCACTAGTCTCAGTGAGTTGCACATTTATGGAATCTCCACCTGTTGCTGAAATTATTACATTCAATACCTGTTGGGTATTTGCGGGAGCGGTGTTTGGATCTCTGTATTGATCATAGTCAACTGATGCATCAACAATAATCACTGCTCCATGATCAACATAGTACCAATCATCTGGTGGGACAGTATGGTCAAATTGAACAGTCATTGCAAAAGCTGGCAAAGCAAGACTAATTGAAAAAAGCACGATAGAAACTATTGATGTGATAAAAATTTTCTTACTATTATTTTCACTAATGCCTCCTTTTTCCTCTCTCCTATTCCCCATACAAAGTCTAAAATTCTGTTTAATTAGCAGTATTTATCCATTTTTAACATAAGATTTTAAAAAATTAAAAATTTTAATATAATTGGAATTTATTTACAAATCTTATATCTAATTCACGTTGTATTTGTGCCAATAGCAATTAATGTTGCTAATCTTGTACATGATTGGTTCTATAATATATTGAGAATTGTTTTGCTGCTTTCAGTTGCTCATTCATCATTGCTTTTTTAAGCGCATCTTTGTTTTCTCTATCTAACTTTCCTACATGATCGGAGTAGGTGAACTGCATATTTTGTTGCTGATGTTCTGATTCAGTAAATGGATTACCAATAATTGTTTGGGCTATTGTTTGTGCTCTGACATCTTCATTAATTATTGCTTCATCAAATCCATCATCATGTCTTTCATTTTTTCCAATCTCATCTGGATAAACTATTGGAGTATGATACGGATGCATTTGTTTCTCTTCCCTTCCACCAAATGAATTATAGTAAATCAAATTACCATTAGAATCTGCATTAGTAATTTCATAGAAAGGAAGTTTGTAGTATGGTATTACAATCTCTGCCGAGTCTGGTATGATTAAATTATTTGCATTTGGATTTACAATTGGTTCTCCCTCTATCTTTATTGCATCAAGTACTTTGACGTCACCAGAGTTTAGAAGCTCATCCCATGTTCTTATGATAACATCGGATGTATCCATTGGTTTTGCAAATGTCATGTTAAATTCAGCTATGTACTTGCCACCATATTCTGATTCTGTGAAATTGACATTAGAAAAGAATCCATGTGGATCTGTTATCTCAAGTGGTTTGTCTTCATGATATATAACAAAAGTATCACTGTCTTCTATCTCTCTTGCATCTCCTCGCAGGTTTGTGTATAACGCAATGTGTTCTATTCCAGTTGCGTCAAACAGTGTCATCTTAAATGATACGGGTTCTCCTGTCTTTCCTGTGTAGGTTTCAATTGTGTTTGCAAACTGTGTTAACAAATATCCATTTCCGTTAATCGATAATGGATAATCAATAGATGGATCGTCAAGTGGTGTAATAGGTGTGAACGGGTCTGCATTTAATATGAAATCCAGTATGTCACCAACCAATGGAAGGTTTGCTATGTTTAGTTTGGATAAAGTAAGTTGTGGTGCAGCAAAGTCTCCTCCTGAGGTGCCACCTAGTACGTTAAGGACAAAACCTGGACGTAGCAATCCCCCTCCACTCCCTCCTCCGCCTGAACCTATTACTATACTTAAAGAATTGTCAGCGGCGCCAGTATATGATACTGTCACCATGTCACAAACAACATCGACAGGACCGCAGTTTGCTACGTTAATTGTTCTAACTCCAACATTTGGGTTTGGGCTAATCAATCCATATGCAAATTCTCCTTGGTAATTGATTGCGATTCTATCGCCATCTGCTACTTGAATGGCATTGCCAGTAGTAGAACCAGTTGTAAATGTAAGAGTGTTAGTAAATTTTTCAGTAGTGAGCCCAGTCTCTGTAAGGACAAATCCTAAGATTGATGAACGAAGTGTTCCAGTCAAAGGATCAGTTGACGTAACATCAACTGTAATTGTGTCAACATCCGGAGTAAGACCAATAGTCTCTTCTTGTGTCACCGTAACAGTGTTAGATGTAGTAAATTCATCATCTCCTTCTGTAAATATTAGAGAAGTATTTGTGAAGATTCCACTGGTAATATCAGTTTCAGTAAGAGTTATTGTTTTACTTTCCAAGCTTGATGTTATAGTAACTGTTATTGTTTGGATTCCACTATCTGGATCAGTAAAAGCCGCATTACCCGAGTCATCAACAGTAATTATGGCAAAATCATTTAGAGTATACTCAGAAAAGCCGTTGTCGAAACTTATAACAGGTTCAGCAGCAGCGGATTGTATAGTGCCAAGGAACAAAATTGCAAAGGCAGTGATAAGAAATGCTAGAAAAGGACTTTTTCTATTTATTATGAAAGTAAAGTAATTTTTCCTATCCGTCCTGGAATCCTTGATACTCATATTTTGTGTCTTGATGTATGATAAACCGGATAATGAAGCTTTAGGCCATTGTGGTATTCAGATATAGTTTCAAATCGGTATTCTTCAAATGACTTTACAATTTGATGCAAATCTCCACCTATT
>CAYSWR010000031.1:0-12343 GCA_964434855.1 uncultured Nitrosopumilaceae archaeon
AATGGAATTTTTGGTCCTGAGCTCATGTCTATTATGCGAAAGCAGACAGAAAAAATGGGTGCTACTATTGTTGATGATGAAGTAGTTAACGTAGATTTCAAACACAGACCCTTTAAGGTTCTTACACCATCCGAAGAATACGAGTCTGATGCAGTAATAATTTGCACAGGAGCAAATCCAAGAAAGATTGGCGCAAAAGGCGAAATAGAATTTGGAGGAAAAGGCGTCTCATATTGCGCTACATGTGATGGACCATTTTTTAGAAATCAAGAGATCATAGTTACAGGAGGAGGAGACACGGCGATGGAGGAAGCCATATTTTTAACAAAATTTGGCAAGAGTGTGCATGTCGTACACCGAAGAGACAAGCTTAGAGCTAGTCAAGTCATGCAGGATCGCGCATTTGAGAACCCAAAAATAAAATTCCACTGGAACAAGGTTATCGAAGAGATAACAGGAAAAGAAAAAGTAAATCAAATAATCGTAAGAGATTTGAAAACTAACGAAAAACAACCATTAGAGGCTGGCGCACTTTTTGTTGCAATAGGACATGAACCAAACACCAAATTATTCAAAGGACAGGTTGAGCTTGATGATCAAGGGTACATCATACTAAAAGATCTCACAAAAACAAGTGTGGAAGGAGTTTTTGCAGCTGGTGATGTTCATGATCACAGATACAGACAAGCAGTTACAGCTGCAGGATTTGGATGCATGGCTGGAATTGATGTGGACAAGTATCTTTCTGAACTTAGATAAACTGCAGATAGATTGCTTTTGATAGATGGACTGCTTCTTTTAGAGCCTTGTCAAATTGTTCTTCAGTAAAGACTTTTTGTTGTGCATAAAGGCTCTTGAACTTGAGACCATCATCTGCAAATATTCCAACAACGCAGCCTCCATCTAGTGATAGTTTTTCCATAGCAGAAAACACTGCACCAGAAGATGGACCTACCAATAGTTTTTCAGTTTCAGACAATTTTCTTACTGCCGCAAAGGCTTCTTCGTTTGTTATAGTCATCCAGTCATCAACTAAATTCTCGCGTTTTTTAAACAGGACAGGCTTGTCAGACTCGACAAAGTTACGCAATCCTTGAATGAGATGGTTTTGTTGAGGTTGAACTGCTATTGTCTTGACTTGGGGGTTTTGTTCTTTGAGATACGCAGAGATTCCAGTTATTGTTCCACCTGTTCCAACACCTGTAAGAAAGTGGGTAACTTTGCCTTCGGTCTGCTTCCAAATTTCTGGTCCTGTTCCCTTGTAATGCCCCATAAAGTTGGCTTCATTTTCGTATTGGTTTGGCATATAGTAAATGTCAGGTCTTGCAGAGGATATGGCTCTTGCAAGGGCGATGCTTTGATCTGTGCCAGCACCTACTTTGGGACACAGGTCATCGCTTGTTTGGAATAATTTTGCGCCAAGTGAGTCAATTATCTTCTTTGTTTCCTCGCTTGCCTTTTCAGGAATTACAATCTCCACTTTGTAACCAAGTAGATTTGCTATACCAGTTAGTGCTATTCCTGTGTTGCCAGATGTTGGTTCAATGATTATGCTCTCGCCTTTTTTTAGACGACCTTTCTCTTCTCCGTCTTTTATCATCCAGTAAGCTGCCCTGTCTTTTACAGAACCAAATGGATTGTGCGATTCTAATTTAGCATAGTGACTAACTTTATCAGAAGAAATTGAATTTAATTTTACAAGAGGAGTATTCCCAATTTTCTTTAGGGTCTCTACATCACTTACGACTTTGGTTGCCAGCGGTTATTTCACCTTTTTAATAGTAAATTCAATGTCCTTATCGGATTTTTTAATTTCCAATAGCTGGTGGCCATTTCTGTTAACCCATCTTGAGATGTCTTCTTCAGAAGCTGGATCATCTGCAATTACTTTGAGTATGTTTCCTACAGTCATTCTTTCCATTTCTATTTTTGTCCTAAACACTGGTTCGGGGCAAAACATTCCACGCACGTCGATTACTTTAGCTGCGCCTAATTCTGAAATATCAGTTCACCTAAATTTAAAACAAAACCAACAATATTAAAATCTATTCTTACCTGCAAGAATGTTTTATTAACGCAGGATCATCGGCAGTATTGCTCTCAAGTTGCGCTCATACAAAATTGTGTGATCATAGTTTTTGAAATTTACTTTGTTTGAGAGTCTTGTTGAAAGATGCACTCCAACTTTATAGATTGATGTCCAAAGAAGACTATTGGGATTTGATTCAAACATCCTAATCAAAATAGAACACATGCCAGTTAGATGTGGATGGTTTTGTTTGAAATATTTTATGATGTAATCTTTTGAGTTTGCGATTTTGTATTTTGCGTGTTCTATCATTTCTTTACTTGTTATGTATCCAGTCTCTCCAATAGAGATTCTGCCTTTTCTCATGGCATCAAGTATGTCATCAAGTGTGTTTTCTGAATCAATCTTGTTAGTGCACCTGCCAAGTGTTGAGAGTACGTGCGAATCACTTCCTGCCACTTCGACCATGTGATTAATTTTGGCAAAGTGTGATGCTCTTATGTTAGAGTACCTGTCTACGTTGTTGCTGTTAAAAACTTCAATTAGATCACACAAGATTGCCTTTTCACGCAATCCATTGCTTAGACCAAAAGGATGCGGCGCACATGAAACTGCACCCTGTGACTTTATCTTGTCAAGTATTTCGCCAACACTCTGACTTGGTTTTATGGTTTCAGAAATTCCGTATGCTATGATATGCGTTCCACTATCTGCAGTAATTTCTTCCGCAGGATACACATGAATATCTTTTAGTCGTTCATGATGTTTTTGATACTCTAGTAGAGAAGAATAACCATCAAGGGTATTGTGATTTGTTACAAATAATACATCCAGCCCAAGTCTGTAAGCTTGTTCTAGTTGTTCTGTGATAGTTATACCAGAATCATATGGTGGTTCAGTTAGATCAAGTTGAAAATTGGAAAACTGGTTGTGACAGTGCAGTTCTGCTTTTAGAAGGTTCAACGGTTATTCGCTGTCTAGTTTATCATATAATCTTTATTTTATCTATCTAAAAAGATCAGTTGATCTTTTTCTTAGAAGATCATTTACTGAGCCCTTTGAATTGGAAATTTTATAATTTCTAACTATTGCAATTGGAGTCTGCAAAGCTTTTCCCATGACAAGTTCGGCTGCAGAACAAATCTCGTCTGCAATTGCTATTGCGGTAACATGCAATATTTTTCCAAAAGTATCTTTTGTTCCAACATAGTCAGTTATTGAAGAGATTCCTGAAATTCCTATGGCGCAGTTTGTCTGTCCTTCTCTAAAAGGCCTGCCAAATGTATCAGATATAATAACTGCAACGTTTTTTCCAGTCTTTTTTTGTATCTCTTGTTGTAGCTTTTTTGCAGACTCGTCTGCATTTTTTGGTAAAATAGTGACATGCCCATCTTTTACGTTACTTTCATCTACGCCTGCATTTGCACAAACAAGACCGTGTGGAGTTTCTACAATGATTACTCCATCATTCATTCGTATAATACGCTTTGATTGATCAAGTATTAGCTGAACAATTCTAGGGTCTTTTTTATACGCGCTTGCTATTCCAGTTGCCAAAAGAGATGGCATTACTTGAGATAAATTTACAATGCTACCTTCTTGCTTTGATATTATTTTCTGTGTAATTATTAGAATGTCTCCATCTTGAATTTCTGGTTTTGATGGAGATGACAGTATTAGATTAACTATATCATCGTGTTCTTGTACGTCCTTGTCAATTTGAACAGGAATTATTTGAATTGCCATTTAGTGATTCTGGAGTATTACCATTTAAAATAATACCGAATTTATGCAACAGTTTGTAACTCTAACTTGCTGCCGTAGTGTTTGTTAATTAGTCCAATGAGTAGTGAGAGGTTTTTTTCTTCAAGTGTTACTGTTGCCAAGTCTTTTACGACATCCTGAGCTCTAAAGGCAACACCTAGTCCACAAATGTCAAAGAGCTTTATATCATTTGCACCATCTACTACAACTACGATATCATCTTTTTTTTCATTCCATTCTTTTACTTTGATCAATGCAGATTTTGATTTGTCCGAGTCTACATGAATCTTTACACCTTCAAGTTTTCCGTCTTTGAAGATTAGTTCATTTGAAAACACATGATCTAAATTCAGTTCATTTTTCAGTCTGTCAGCCATGATAGTAAATCCGCCAGAAATTGCCAAAAGCCTCCATCCTGCTGCCTTGAGAGATCTACATGCTTCCTTTGCACCAATCATTATTGGAAGAGAATCAGCAACTTCTTTGCACGTCTCATAACTAATTCCTTTTAGAGTGTCTACACGTGTTCGTAGTCCTTCTTCCCAGTTTATCACACCTTGGATTCCTTTTCGTGTGATTTCCCAGATTTCGTCTTGCTTGTTTATTTTTTCTGCAAGAATGGGAAGATATTCTGCGTCAAGCAAGACTCCCTCCACATCAAAAATTGCTAGCAATTAGTTTCTGTTTTTGAAACACAAATTCTGATTATATTAATCTTGATAGATCATATCAAGCAAAAAACACTAGTAATATATTCTACGATGCTAAAATTCTCGGCATGGGCGAGCTTCCACACAAATATGAAGTTACTATAAAAACAGCAACACAGACAAACAAGATTCCAGACAATGTCAAAGAAGAGATGAAAGCTTCGGGACTGATGGATGACAAAGGCAAACTCAAACTAAAAGGAGTCAGCCCAAAGGTGTTAAAAAGAATGAAAGGAGAAGCAGTGGATTGTCCAGTGCTTAAATCAGAAGTTGGTTTTATCCAATGTTTTGTATGTCCAAACTTTCAAAGTAGAGTAACAGGAAAAGTACTTTGCAAGGGAGACGCACTCTAGAACCAGAAGGCTCATTAGTACATATTTTTAAAATGATGTAATTTGAGCAAGGAAATTGGTATCACAGTTTCAAAAAAGGAAAATTTTAGCGAGTGGTACACCCAAATTGTACTCAAAGCCGAGCTTGCAGATTATGCTCCAGTAAAAGGATTGATCGTTCTAAGGCCATACGGATACTCGATTTGGGAATCATTGAAGTCTTCACTTGATGAGAAGCTCAAAGAAACAGGTCATGAGAATGGTTTTCTGCCTGTTTTGATTCCGGAATCGCTTCTAAGTAAAGAAGCAGAGCACTTTTCTGGTTTTAATCCAGAAGTGTTTTGGGTCACTCGCTCTGGGGACACGGAGATAGGCGAGAAACTTGCACTGCGGCCAACATCTGAAACCCTTGCATATTCGATGTATTCAAAGTGGATAAAAAGTTGGAGAGATTTGCCACTAAAGATTAATTTTTGGAATTCGGCATTACGTGCAGAAATAAAGGCAACAAAACCGTTTCTTAGAACATCCGAGTTTTTGTGGCAGGAAGGACACACTGTTCACTCTACAAAAGAGGAAGCAGAAGATGAAGTCATGATGATTTTAGACATTTACAAAAAGACTGTAGAAGAAGAGCTTGCAATACCTGTAATTACTGGTAAAAAAAGCGAGAAGGAAAAATTTGTTGGTGCAGTTTACACTACAACAATGGAATCCATGATGCCAGATGGCAAGGCATTGCAGATGGGAACATCACACTTTCTTGGTCAGAATTTTTCAAAACCTTTTGATGTGAAATTTTTAGACAAAAATAATGTAGAGACTTTTGCATGGCAGACATCTTGGGGAGTTTCATGGAGATTAATTGGTGCGCTAATAATGGTGCATGGTGATGACAAAGGTCTGGTATTACCTCCACGTGTTGCACCAATTCAAGTTGTAATTGTTCCAATTTATTATTCTGATTTAGACAGAGAAACCGTACTAAAAAAGACTCGAGAAATAGAACAGACTCTGAAGAAAAAAAAGATTCGAGTGCATGTCGATGCAAGAGACGAATGGACTCCGGGTTACAAGTTTCATGACTGGGAAATGAAAGGTGTTCCTTTAAGAATTGAAATTGGTCCAAAAGACATTGCAAAAGGCAAGATGGTTCTAGTAAGTCGAGACACACAGAAAAAATCAGATCTAGCGTTTTCAGATGCCGAAACCGGTGTAGAGTCTATGCTAAAAGAGATACAGCAAAGCCTTTTTGAGAAAGCAAAGTTGCTTCTCAAGGAAAGAACCATGAAGGTTTCAGATTTTGACAAGTTCAAATCAGAGATTGAGAACGGAATGTTTTTAGAAACATCATGGTGTGGAGACCAGAAATGTGAAGAAAAAATAAAAGAATCTACAGGAGCTGACATACGCGTCATTCCTTTTGATAATTCTAAGACAGATGCACCTTGTGTAAACTGCAAAAGACCGGGAAAAGAAAACGTGATTTTTGCACGCGGATACTAAAACAGAATACCGATTAAATAAGGCGGAATCAGTGGGTGACTGTGGATTTAAGCGCGATTTTTACAATAGATCCCGAAGTTGGTTATCTTGGTCTTGTACTTGTAAGCTTTTTTGGTTCGCTGATTCCGTTTGTTCCCTTTCCTTCGTTTCTACTACTTGCAGCAATGTCAATTGGAAATCAGTTTGATCCACATGCTTTAGCTCTAATCAGTGCAGTTATGGCAACTGCAGCAAAGCAGGTAATTTTCTATATTAGCTATGGGGGAAGAAAAATAATTACTGAAAAAATGCGCAAGAGAATTAAACCATTTGAAAGATTGGTAAAGCGCTATGGTGCAGTAGCTGCGTTTGTAGCGGCGGCAACTCCAATACCAGACGACTTGGTCTATATTCCTCTTGGACTTGCAAGATACAATCCATTAAGATTTTTCATTTCTACACTTGCTGGAAAAATCGTCTTGGGATATGTCATAGTTTATGTCTCCAGAGGCTTTGGTTTGTCGTTTATAGATCCACTACTTGGTAAAGTACAGGATATGAATGAGCTTTACATCGGCACTGCTATTTTTATGGGGATAACGACAGGTATCATAGTCTTGATGTTACGTCTTAACTGGGAAAAAATCCTTGGCAAAGTTGCACCGTGGACATTGAACCCAGAAAAAGATGAGAATAACAACTAGTTTTGTATAGTAAAATTCCACAGCTTGTCTGTTGCTTTTTTTATTCCAACGCGTGGTCTTTTAACAATGTCAGATTCTTTGATTTTGATCCCATCTACAATAAAAAGACTCGATGGTTTGGTAAGATCCTCACCATATTGTTTTTTTGTTATTTGTAACGCTTGAGTTAGTTTTGCAGGACCGTTTGCAAGATTTGAAATTTCATCTGTTTTTCTTTGCTTTACCATAAAGTTGACTCCTTCTTTTGGTTCTAATGCACGAATCAATACAGCACCAGCTTCATAGTTACCATCTCGTGCAACTGCATTCATGCAATAATGCATTCCATAAGTAAAATAGACATAAGCTATTCCAACAGGGCCAAACATTGCTTTGTTTCTTTCTGTTAGTCCTGTAAAGGAGTGACTTGCTGGATCATCTTTATACCTATATGCTTCTGTTTCAGTTATGATTCCAGAGATTATTTTGTTTCCAATTTTTCGTACAAGTGTCTTACCTAACAGATCTCTTGCAACATCAACTGTATCTCTTGCATAAAATGAATGTGATATTATTTTCATTTAATATCAGCAAGGTTTTCGTCTTTTTTTAACCTATCAAGTGTTTCTACAAGTGTTTTCATGTCAGCTTTTAATACTGATTTTAATTCTTGGTTGTAAATTACTGCTGCAGGATGTATTGTAAGAAAATATCTTTGTCCATCTTTTTCTATTATCTTGCCCCTGTTCTTTGTTATGGAATTACCCCCCAAGAGTGAACCATATGCTGTGTTTCCCATGATGCAGATTATCTTTGGTTTGATTATCTCAAGTTCTTTTGATAGATATGGTTGGCAGGATTCTTTTTCTTCCTGTAGAGGAATACGATTGTTTGGGGGCCTGCACTTTACCACGTTTGTAATATAGACATCGTCTCGTGAGAGTCCAGCTGAAGCCAAGACCTCGGAAAGAATGTTTCCTGCAGAGCCCACAAATGGTTCGCCCTTGAGATCTTCGTTTCTTCCAGGTGCCTCGCCAATAAACAAAATTTCTGCTTTTACATTGCCTTTTCCTGGGACAGCATTTGTTCTTGTCTTTGAAAGGTTGCACTTGATACATGAAATTACCTGGGATCTTATTGAATCAATTTCTGACATTTATGCTCCTACACTTTTTACTGTAGCAACTCCACGAATGTGTGGACCTCCATTTCCCATCCTCATTATCTGCATGGGGTCTCCTTTTCCGCAATTAGTAATTGGTCGTATTGTGAAATCTTTTCCGCATGCATCAATTGAATTGAAAAAATCTGGAGCAGTGCCCATCACTATGACATCTCTTAACAATTCTTTTGGTTCACCGTTTTCAATTTTTTGTGCAAACTGACACGATATGCTCCAGTTGTAACGCATCATGTCAATTGATGGCACTTTCATGTTTGAAATAAGATATCCGTTTTTTACTTCACTTATCATTTCTTGAGGATCCCAATCACCTTCCTTGATACAGGTGCATGCCATTCTAATCAGAGGCATAAACTCGTATCCTGATGCGCGCATGCCAGAGTTTGGTTCCGTGTTAAAAATTGATGCAGTCTCTCTGCTATGCATGTGACTTTGTAAAACTCCGTTTTCTATCAGTGTTTTTCTTTTTGCTAAAACTCCTTCATCATCATATTTGTAACATCCAAGATTACCCGGTATGGTAGGATCATCTATTACGTTTAATTGGTTTGAGCCAATCTTTTGTCCAAGTTTTCCAGCCCACCAAGCACCACCAGCCCATGCCATCTCTTTGCCAAGAACCCTGTCTGCCTCCGAAGGGTGACCAAGGATTTCATGCGCTAGAAGAGCTACAAAATCAGGATTCATCACGACTGTTGCCTTGTCTTCTTTTGCAGTATGTGCGTCTAGAAGCTCAGAGGCCTTTTGAGAAACAAACTCTGCCGTATTTCTTATATCGTGTTCTCCAAGAATCATTTCCATTCCTCCTCTTCCCCCTTCTGTAGAGTTTACAGATTCTGTGAGACCTGATTCGTGTGCTGTTGCAGTAATGTTTGCTATAGTATCTACAAAAGTATGAGTTACTTTTGCGCCATCACTATTTACAAAATATTTTGAAAAATTTTCATATCCAATTGATATCGATGATTCGTTTATTCGCTTTTTACTTCTTATGATGTCATCGCATTCATATCCAATCTTTGTCAGCTCTTCAATATCGGGTTGTTTTGATACGCTGAGATTTATCTTGTCAACATATGCACGAGTTTCTGCAAGTTTTACTTTATGTTTTTTCTTTTCAGAATAATGTAATGCGATTTTTACAGCATCAAGTGTTGCGTCTTTTATCTGATCAATTGAATTTGGATTTGAAATAGAGTAAAATCCCCAAGCTCCACCTGCAAGAACTCTGATCCCCAAGCCCAGATCGCTTGTAGATGCAAAGTGTTCAATTTCTCCATTTTCCAAAAGAAATCCTTTACGTTCTGCTGTTTCTACTCTAACATCACAATATTGAGAACCGTTTAGTAATGCAAACTGTACTACCTTGTCAGCATAATCTTCTAAATACATGAATGCATCGAACTAGTTTCAACTATTTTTTGTTTGTGCCAAATTACAGATCTTTAAGGTAAAAAATAGGCAAGATGTCACTTGTATGTGATGTAGAACGGAATATTATGACAACCAGAGTGAGACATTTTTTACGAACGAAATGTCACAGTTTGGGACATTTTTGTGACTTGATAGTGTTACAGACTAATATCAATAACAGAGGTATGAATAAAAAGCGCAAAAGAACCTGACTAGATTATGGAAAAAATTGTTGTCGATACAAGCATAATAATAGACGGCGAGATTGGAAAATTAATCGAGTCAGGTAAGCTTGGAAATTGTGAGATAATCATTCCTGTTGCAGTACTTGATGAGCTTCAATCGCAAGCCTCGCAAAGCAAGGAGTATGGTTTTGTTGGCCTTGAAGAAATAAAAAAAATCCGCCAGCTTTCTGAAAAACACAACATTGTCATCAGATTTGAAGGTGAGAGGCCAAGCATGGACGATATCAGACTTGCAAAACATGGCAGAATAGATGCAATAATAAAAGACATTGCAAAGAAAAACAATGCGACTTTTTACACAGCGGATTATGTACAATCTCTTGTTGCACAGGTAGAAGGAGTAAATACAAATTATTCAAGACCAGATGTAAAAACAACAAACCTAGAGTTTGAAAAATTTTTTGACCCACAAACAATGAGTGTGCACCTAAAAGAAGGAACAAAGCCAATGGCAAAGCGTGGCAAGCCAGGCGCATTTACTCTTTTAGATCTGGAAGACAAGATTCTAACAAAGGATTATCTGCAATCCATCACCACTGAAATCTTGGAAGCATCAAGAATTAATCAGGCAGGAATTGTTGAGATATCAAAACCAGGTGCATTAGTTGTTCAGTATAAAGATTTTAGAATAGCAATAACTCATCCTCCGTTTTCAGATAATTATGAAACTACGATAGTTCATCCTACTGTTAGGTTATCAATAGATCAATACAAGATTTCAGAAAAGCTTATGACAAGAATTTCAGAAAAAGCAGAGGGTATTTTAGTATCAGGGCCTCCTGGTTCTGGAAAGAGCACCTTTGCTTCTAGTCTTGCAGACTTTTATTCCCAGAAAGGCAAGATTGTCAAGACGTTAGAGTCTCCACGAGACCTGCAAGTGGGGGATAAAGTAACACAATACACTACACTTGACGGTAGCTTTGAAAATTCTGCAGACATTTTGCTTCTTGTAAGACCAGACTATACAATATTTGATGAAATAAGAAGATTTCCAGACTTTCGAGTCTTTGCTGATCTAAGATTGGCAGGTGTTGGCATGGTTGGAGTTGTTCATGCAAATGCACCACTTGACGCCATCCAGAGATTCATTGGCAAAGTAGAGCTTGGCATGATTCCGCACATACTAGATACTGTTATTTTTGTAAAAAACGGCGACATTGCTGAAGTGTATGAATTAGAATTCAAAGTCAAGGTTCCGACTGGCATGACAGAACAAGACCTTGCAAGACCAGTAATTGAAGTTCGCAACTTTGAGAACAGAAACTTGGAGTATGAGATCTACACATATGGTGAGGAAAACATTGTCATTCCAATATCAAAGGAGGCAAAAAGTGGAGGTATAGAAAGACTTGCAGAGGCCAAGATAAGAGAAACCATACGAAGATTTGATCCGAATGCAGAAATTGAGATTTTATCAAACAACAGCATTCAGGTCAGAGTAGACAAGGAAGTTATGCCATCTATCATTGGCCGTGGCGGTGCTACCATAAACGAGCTTGAAAAATCACTTGGTGTGCATATTGATGTAGAACCCAAGGTTCACACACTTGGAAACGAAGTTGATTTTGAGTTATCAGAAGCCGGAAACAACATTGTGCTTGAAGTAGATGACAGAAAAATAGGAATGTCTGCCGATATCTATGTAAAAGATCAATACTTGCTTTCTGCGCATGTTGGCAAAAAAGGCAAGATAAAAATTTCAAGAAGATCCGAGTCTGGAAAAAAAATAATAAATGCCGTGATGGCAAAACAAGACATTAAAATAATTTTGCACGACTAGTCATTCAAAGCTATTCATGACTTTGGGATTTGCTTTTAGATATGTGATGAATTTTCGCAGCTGCTTTATGGTTTTTGGATTTAGGTGATGCTCTATTCCTTCTGCATCCTCGTTTGCAACTGCGCTTTCTATTCCAAGCATTTTAAAAAACTCTAGCAAGATTTCGTGCTTTTGTCTTATCCCATACGCAATCGCGTTTCCTTTTTGTGTAAGGTTGATTCCTCGATATTTTTCATATTCGATATAGCCATTTTCATCCAGTCTTTTGAGCATCTTTGTAACACTTGGGGCACTTACATTCATGTATCTTGAAATGTCAAGTGTGTTTGCATAGCCTTTTAGCTCTACCAGTTCTGAAATGACTTCAAGATAGTCCTCGATTCTTGTGTTAGTATCGCCCTTTCCAAACTTGTGAGCTGCCTTTATGGATTCTAGTCTTTCTGCGCGCTTTTCTTTCACGTCTCTAATCGGGATATACCAAGAACGATATAATTCCATCTCTTTGTGTAGAAAATCTTTACCTCATTGTGATTGATCTTTAGCATTGAATCTTAACTATCAAAGTAACGATTCGGTGAAATGGACGAACATTATAAGAAAGGTATTCACAGAATTAAAAAATTAACCGAGTCAGTAAAAAGAAGAAACGAGGTTTATTCTGGACTTGCAAAAATAGACGATGGAGGAACTGCCAGATCTATGAGAGCATTACAAAAAGC
>CAYSWR010000032.1:0-12284 GCA_964434855.1 uncultured Nitrosopumilaceae archaeon
GTACGCGCTTTATGGTAAATTCATTTCCAGGCGCGCGCCCTACCAGGCTAGGCGACCCCGGCAGTTATTTTCGCCAAATTAGTTTTCGTTGTAAACTGACTATATATTACGTTATTTAGCGTCTTAGAATCACTTTTTTCTTGGCATTCAAGCATGTTTTAATTTCAAGCCAAAATTGATTGTCAGTATGATTTCTACTTAATTATTAAATATTTAATGACGGTTTGCTCTCATATGATGCGAGAAACAATAATCTTTGTTTTTTTATTCCTTATCCTAGGCTCAAGTTTTACTCCAAGATTTGCTTTAGCAGAAGGAGATGGTATTGTTGAAACTATATTGATTTCAACTGATAAGTTGTCATATTTCACTAACGAACCAATTACGATTTCAGGTGAAGTTACAAATAAGAAGATGCCAGTCATAGCCATCAAAATATTTGATCCTGATGATAAAATTCTTGGTGCGTATAGTGTTGAATTAAATGAAACCAATCATTTTACTAAAACAATAATTGCAGATACCCCATTTTATGAAAAATCTGGAATATACGCCATTACTGCAGAATATGGAAAACTCAAAACAGAGACAATTTTTGAAATTGAAAGTGGACCTGTTGAAATGACAGATGTTACTCCTAATGTTGAGAAATCACCCATAATACTACCACAGGTGATATCCTTTGAAACAGATAAAAAAAAATATCAAGATGAGGATACGATTATCATAAGTGGCAAAGTATCTACTATATCAGAACCGCAAGTAACCATAGCTATTTTTGATCCATATAGAGTACCAGTTGGAATTTATCTTGCTACCGTGAATCCCGATCTGACGTTTTCTGTCTCATTTTTGACAAGATACAATGTGAATTTTAAAGTAGAGGGAACTTATTCACTAACTGCACAATATGGCGGACCTGAAACCAAACAAAATATTGAGATAGAGTTTTTTGAAAAGACAGACGCAAGTGTATCAACTACAGAACCTAACATATCAGAACATACCGACCCAGCATTGTCAAACTCTCTTTTGCTTTCAGAATCAGACCTGGAACATCTTGCTACTTGGTATTATTTAGAAGAAAGTAATGATCAATTAGCATTACTTTTTAGTAATTTATTGAATAGAGGTTTGATAAATCCAGATGTAGATGATAGAATTTCCAAGAATACTTTAATTCAATGGATTCAAGATACGGAATTGCCATTAGGAATTATGATTGATGATTTATTTAAAGAAAATATTTCAGAAGAAGAATTTTTTATGTTTGTTGAAAATTCGTTGAGTGATTATATCAATAAATCATCAGAAGATTCAGTGATCAGCAATACGCCAGATACATTACAAACAAAAAATATTTCTAAGGTAGAAAAATCAGAAATTAAAAAATCATCCAAATTTAATGATGAAAATACTAAAAACACAGATATTACACAAGATACAACATCTGAAACAGAAAAAGAAACCGTCTATTTTTACAGTAGTGTAAATTGTGAAAAAGACACATATGAAAACATAATTGCGTATTATAATAATCCTGGTCCAGGACTAACACAACTCTGTAAATATGAGGATGCGATATTTAATTACGACAAAACTCTTCAATCCGATCCAAAAAATATTCATGCTTTGGCTAACAAAGGAGCTGCACTTTCTAGTCTTGGTAGATATCAAGAAGCCATATCATACTACGACGAGGCTCTAGAAATTGATCCTCAATATGTAATTGCATTAAACAATAAGGGCAACGCACTTTCTAGTCTTGGTAGATATCAAGAAGCCATATCATACTACGACGAGGCTCTAGAAATTATTCCTCAAGATACAACCGTATTAAATAATAAAGAGAAAACATCAACATTCTTGACGGTGTATTCTACCCATGAAACAGAACCTAAAACCGTATTAATTTCAGAAGAACCGCCTTTACATATAGAAAATAAATCTATGGAAAAAACTGATAAACATGATGACATAGTAGCACAATTTGCTAATGTGTTTTCTTCCATAGGTGCTTCTCTGATATCGTTATTTGGTGGATAACACAACATTAGAAATATTTTTATCAATTATATGAAAAAGAGACTATTTGAAAATGTTTATTATGAGGGATTTCTCTAACATTTTTCCGTTATTTTGAATCGTATTTGAAACAATTTTGTATCGTCCATCAATTACCTTGTCACCATCGGATTTTGTTTGATCCCATACAAACATTTTTTCTTCTTTTGGTTGCAATATGGAGATTACTTGTGATGATTGAGGAGAATAGAGCATTCTGCCGTCAAGCCCAATAATTTTCAATCCATAAGAAGAGTCTGAAAACGTTAATGCTACAGTTCCAGAATTTACTATTTTGATAGTGATGTCTTCTCCAATCTTAAAGTTTGTTTTTTCTGTTATGATGGAGAGCGATGGACCGTCTACGTATACTAATGCGGGAGCTTGATCAGTCATACTTGACAAGAAAATACCAAATAGTGCTGCTACAATTATGCCAGAGCCAAGTCCAATTAACGCACCTTTAGGAATCAATATGGAAATTATTTTTTGTTCCTTTTTATTTGTTAACTATAGTTCTTGAACGCCAGTTTTTTGGATACGTATTTAGTGCCATGATGATTCTTTTTGTTTGAAAGGCAAATCCTTTTGTATTTTCTACAATTTCAGATTCTGATAATAGTGCCTCGCCTAGAGCAACTATTTCTCCTTTTTGTGTGTATATTCCCACATAATCTCCTCTTGTCATATTGGACGAAATTTCCAAAATACCAGGAATTGCGAGTTGTGCGCCATGACACAATGCATCTACTGCAGAATCCCTAATTACGACTGATTTTATTTCACTAAGAGCATGTTCTATTGGCATTATTATTTTCAAAAGTTTAGAATCGTCACCGTTTTCTTTCCATAAGGCATGTGCGTCTACAAGATCGTGCATCTTAACAAGATTAGAATCTTCACTAAAATGTCCAACTCGGGTTCGTCTTAGTTCAATCATTGTAGCACCAGGTCCCAATATCTCCCCCATATCATAGAAAATTTTTCTAATGTATGTTCCAGCTTCACATAGAATTCTTAAAAGTAAGAGTCGTTCTTTTTGTTCAATCACTTCTATTTCATAGATAGTTCTAATCCTTGTTTGACGTAATACAGAAGAACGTTGCGGAGGTTTTTGATGAATTTTACCCTTGAATTGCTGTAAAACATCTTTCAATTTTTCGTTTGATGGTAGTGAATGTAATCTTCCCAGAGCATGATATTCTTTTGGTCCCAGCAACAGTACAGCCAAAGCTTTTGTTGCTTCACCAAAACCTATTGGTAAAAGTCCAGAAACAGGAGGATCAAGCGTACCACTATGTCCTGCCTTTGAAATGCCGAATATTTTTTTCACCCATGCTACGGTTTCGTGACTAGTAGGACCGTTTGGTTTATCCAAAATTATCAACCCATAGTTTAGAAGTTGTTCTACAGTTCTCTTATCATAATATGTGCCGTATTCTTCATTTGTAATATCTTGATCTATTACTTTGAGATTTTGTAGTTGTTTTAGTTTCATAGTAAATTTTTTACTAGTGATTTTGCGATTGAAAGTACTTCATCAGCACTAAGACCATCCGTGTTTATTATTTTATCAAAAACTGAGAGGTTTTCTCCAAAGTCAAAATTATAAAGCTTTTTGTAGATCAATTTGTTTTCTTGATATCTTTTTTTTACTATTTCAAGTGCATTTTTTGAGGAGAGGTTGTCCCTAGTAGTCATCCTTTTTGCACTGTTTTCTTGTGAACCTGCAAGCCATATCTTAATTCCATCATTAACAAGCCATGGGAGAGTATAGCTGGTTATTACTACATCTCCTTTATAGAATAATTCTTTTAACTTCTCATCAACTTTTTTATCAAATTCTTGATTTGTTTTTCGCTGATTCAAAAATGTCATTCCTTCTGGCGTGTCCCACCAATCATCGCCACCAGTATGAAATCCTTGTTCCTTTGCTAATTCTTTCAAAACATCTCCACCACTAAGATATTTCAATCCAAATTCTTTTGCGAGCCCTTTTGCTACTGTAGTTTTACCAATGGCTGGTTGACCAGAAATTATTACGGATTTTGACAACTCAGCTTAGATCCATCGTAGTTTTTGTGACTCTCATTATTAGACCACTAAAAGCTATGGATGCAAGAAAATACCAAGCCCAGAAGTATATCTCATTTTCGTGTTTGCATATGTTTGGTTGCGAGATCACTTTTTCTGCAGTACATGTAAGATCAAAATAACCTCCAGGTATGAAGTTAAGAGGTATCGGAGATACAGCTACTGTGTATGCAAACAATGGAGGAAGCACGAAATAAAAGATCAAAATTAGTGGTATGAAAGTAATCATCATAGGTCGCATATTCATTTGCATTAGTTCCATGTTCATCTTGTTCATATACGCAGATTTTTTGTTTATTTCATTTATCTTATCTTGATCTTTTGCTCTGAATGCAGCCATCCTTTCTTTCTGCCAAGCTCTTGTTTCTTTCATTAGTCGTCTGAGCTTGTTTTGATCAACCATTTTTTTCCTTATTACTGCATTGAACAAATTAAGGCCAATTGCAATTCCTACAATTCCTAATGCAGATGGAATCATCCCTTTGACCATGGGATCAACACTGCCAAGTGGACCTTGACTAATACCTGGGATCTGAAGCAATATTGAATTTAGGAAATCTAGAATGAAATTAACTTCCATTGTTATACCCCATCCCATTTACGATTGCTTTGGCAGCCTCATCAACTTTTCCCTCAGAATTAAGTATCATCTTTATTGGCGAACCACATAAAATCGAACAAGTGGATAACATCGCACTGGTTACATCGAGTTCTTTTTTTATGGCATCAATAGACACAATATCACGATCTCTTGTCGTATCTTTCATTCTTCTGTTATAGATCTCTTCTGGTCTTGCAGTAATCATGATAAAAATGTCAGGCATTAGTATTTCCAAGACATTATGGGGAAGTCCTGGGTAAAAGCCCTCTTTTGTAGAAATGAAGGCATGGGTGTCTATAATTACAACATCATCTGTTATCGAGGCAATTTTTTTTGCAGCCATAGTTTGTAGTTCTTTTTGTTCTGGTACAGATAGTTTACGCAACTCATCTCTGTTTTTGATTCCCCTCCTTTTTGCTTCTTCAAACATTATAGTACCAAAAATAGAAACACTAGCACTGATCTTTTTTTCTTTTAGCATTTCTAGAACATTTGATACTATAGTAGTTTTCCCGACACCCGGTATTCCAACAATGACTACTTTCTTACTTTCTGCCAAGCAATGCACCAAGCCTTGGCATTACTATTTCTATTTGTTCTTTAATAAGCAAATTGTAATAATTAATGAGAATGTCCACAGTAAGCAAAAGTCCTATTCCGCTTCCAAAAACTCCTAGAACATCTGATACACCTGCTAATACACCAAGAATCATAGAACCAATAATAGTTACAGATGGAATGTATTTTTCTAGTATATTTTCTACTGGTTCTTTTGAGCGTCTAAAACCTGGTACTTGAACGTCTGCATCAAGAAGATTCTTAGCAGCTGTCTTTGCTGATAGACCGCCAAGTTCTACCCATAATCTTCCAAACAAAACCACAATTCCTATCATAAATAGAACATACAGTACTGCACGTAGAGGATCTAATGCTGCTATATCAAGTCCACGTGGCGGTGTGATGTAATACAATATTCCTCCTATCGGAGTAGAAGGACTTGATGGATCGAACATGCCAATGAAATTCATTAACGGGTTGTTATTACCCGAGTTATAATTTGCCCAAAGCAATTGGCCTACAAACACTGCGTTTGCTGTTAATGCAGATGCTAAAATTACAGGGATGTTAGACACGTACATTAACTTGATTGGATAAACTGCAGAAAATCCCCTGTACTTTGTTGATACAATCGGGATTTCTATTTTTATTCCCTGTGTATAAACTAAAATCAATAAAATCCCTGCTGTTAGAAACAAACCAAAAAGACTAGGCAATTGATTAGCTCTGAAGAGAACGTCTAACAAGTTACCACCATTCATAATTGAACCTGCAAGATATGGTATTATCCCAGTCAAACCACCATCTCCAGCAGGAACTGGACTAAACAAACTCCACAGCATTTGTTGTGCTACTCCTGCAGCAATGAAAAGACTGATTCCACTACCAAGCCCCCATCCTTTTTGAATTAATTCGTCCAAAAACATGATTATAACCGAAGCAGCCATTAGCTGACCTATCAAAATATACCCTGCTTCTGGAGACGGAAGGTTTGGACCGTAAACAGCTGCTCCATATAGGATTGACTCAGCAACAATTACAATGTATGTTACCATTTTAGTAGCAGTCTGAAATAGACTTCGATCTTCTGTTTTCTTGAAATCAAGGTGAAATATTTCAGAGCCTTTCAGAAGCTGCATTAATAGTCCTGCTGTAACTATTGGCCCTATTCCAAGTTCTACTAGCGTACCTTGTTGAGATGCAAAGATCACTCTTGCAAATGCAAGAAAGTCAAACTGAGGAGTTGTTGCACCATACAAAGGCGTTTGAGCCATAATCATGTAGACGAAAAGTACTAATCCACACCATGCAAGTCTAACTTGTAAGGAAAGTTTCTTTTTTGGTTTTGGTACTTGTGGAATGTAGTTTTCAGCTTTTTTAATAACTTTTATCAGTATATTGGTAGGTGTTCCTTCTACACTCATGCTTCTGCAAGCACCTCGCCCCCAGCTTGTTTTACTTTTTCTTCTGCAGAAGCAGAGAATCTTTCAACTTTAATGGTGTAAGCATTCTTAGTTTGACCTCCACCTAGAAGTTTATCATAACCAAGTTCTATGAGATCTATAATCTTTTTTCCTCCTTCTTGTTTTCCGAATTTCGCAAAGAAAGAATCTAGATCCCTTACACTAATCCATTTTCGCACAAGGTTTGGGTGCGGTGGGTGAGTAGAATCATGACCAAAATGATTTGGATCGGTCAGGAGCATCTTGATAAAATGGTGCTTGTGCATACCAGACCGACCAAGACCACCTTTGTGACCACTTGCTCTATGTTGGCCAATTTGTCCCCATCCCATGTGTCTTCCTCCTCTGAGCCTTCGTGTTTTTCTAAGTCTTGTTGCCATTCTACATCATTTTCCTCACTTGTACAAGAAGCTCCTTGTGGTTACCTAAAATTCCTCCCTCACCATACATCTTTTTTGTATTTCGCTTAAAGCCATTTTTTGGTGGGGAAAGTGCAAACCATGGTTTTAGTGGTTTTAATTTTGATAGAGAAGTTGTTCCTTCTACTAGAGATTTAGCAAGATCATCAGTATTTTTGAATCCTAATTTTGTAATATCTTCTGCAGTGATTTTTCTATAACCACCTTTTCGTGCCTTTTTTTCCAACAGTTCCTTTGTAGTAGATAAATCTAATTCCTGCCAAGAAACGTAATGCTTAATCTTATCAAGCATGCCTTTAGTATTATCTTTTGCCGGAACTATTGTAGCTCTGAATTTTTTGTCTAAGTGAAAAAGGTCAAGCGTGGTTCTAGCCCAATGTGGAACGTTTACTGTTCCTCTCATTCTGACTACTAAGAAAGAATTTGTCACTCCAATCAACCTTGGCTAAATGTCTGTCTAAGACAGTTGAGAACAGCTTTTGATGTAGAATTCATCGTATTTGTAGAACCTTTACTTTTTGTCCATACATCTTTTAATCCTGCAAGTTTCAATAGATTTCTAATTTTTCCACCAGCAACTAAGCCAAGACCTCTGGGGCCTGGAATAATTTCAATCGTAACACTTCCTCCTCTCCCCCGTACTTTAAACGGAACGGAGTGAGGTTGATCACATCTACATTCCCAACTTCCACAACCAAGTTTCACTGGGCTTACTGCAAGATATGCAGCGTTTGTAGCTTTTTCAATTGCAATTCTCATTTGTTTTGATTTTCCTTGTCCGATCCCAAGCCATCCCCCTTCATCCCCTGCCGCAACTAGTGCCTTGAATCTAGTATATTCACCATTTGTTGTTTGTTTTTGTACAATTCCTACATCAATTACTTCAGTTTTAATTCCTGGCAGAAGTTTTTTGATTATTCCCGCTTCTTTAATCCTGTAACCATTTTTATAAATTTCATTCATAGATGTTATTTTTCCAGTACTTACCATAACACCAAGGCTTGTCCTTGGAACCCATACTTCTTCTTGTTCTTTTCTTTCTCTTCTGACTCTTTGTTCTGTATGACTCATTTAGTTTTAACCTCACTATCGATTGCAGACTTGACCTTATCGATATCATTTGTAACTTTAAGATGTTTACCGCCAAGTCTTTCTTGATCCGGAAACGTTTCATTATCTGCTGGCACTTCAAGACCAGCGTCGATCACACCTTTTAGTGCTGCTGCCATTCTTTGCGTATATTTTCTTGTACCGCTGTAAAGGACTGCATCTTTTGCTCCTTTAACAAGAGCTTTCTTTCCAGCAAGGTAACCAGTAAGATATGCTGCGGGTATACTCTTTCTTGAACCTTTCCAGCCTTTATTTAATAGTGATCTAGAATGTGCTGATGCGAGAACTTTGTCTCCCTCCATTTCTGGTTTGTGAATTTGTACTAGTGTATTCTCGTTTGAAATCTGTACCGTGATAAAGTCTCTCCTACCCATGAGAAGATGTTTTCTTTTTCTATAGTTTGTTTTCTCCTCTCTCAGTCTACGTAATATTTGCGAATATACCATTACTATCCTCTTTCACAAAAAATTTCGGTAAAGCTCTTATAAACGTTAGACTCGAAGTAGTGAAATCATAAGAGATTTTTGAGCATGTAGACGATTTTCAGCTTCATCCCAAACAGCTGATTGAGATCCATCAATTACCGAGTTTGTAACTTCTTGTCCACGTTTTGCGGGAAGACAATGTAGAAAAATTGCGTCAGGTTTAGCTTTTTTCATCAAAGACGAATTAACCTGAAATTTGGGTAAGAAATCCTTAGTTCTATTAGTCGCTTGATGATGTATTGACACAAATGTATCAGTTACTACAACATCAGCATCAGTTACAGCTAATACTGGATCGTGTGACAATTGAATTTCACCCACCTTTTTTGATTCTTTTACAACATTCCTGTCTGGTTCATATCCTTTTGGTGTTGCAATCGAGATATCAATTCCTGTTTTTACGCATCCATAAATCATTGAATTGCAAACGTTGTTGCCATCTCCTATCCAAGTAAGTTTTAAGCCAGTGAGTTTTTTCTTTTTTTCTTTTATTGTCATAAGGTCAGCCAATATTTGACATGGATGGAAAGAATCAGACAGACCATTTATTACAGGTACTGTTGCGCTTTTTGCAAGTATTTCTACTTCGTTATGTGAATACACTCGTGCCATTATGATATTGACATAACGAGAAAGTGTTTTTGCTGTATCTTCGATTGTTTCTCCTCGAGCAAGTTGTAATTCCTCAAAAGATAGGTTTAGAGCGTGTCCACCTAGTTGATACATTCCAGTTTCAAAACTTACTCGTGTACGCGTAGATGATTTTTGAAATATCATAGCAAGTGTTTTGTTCTTTAGTAAAGGCTTGTAAATACCAGCTTTAAGATCTTTTTTTAATTTTATTGCGTTGTTTAGTATTTCTTCAATTTCTTTTTTATCAAGCTCATTCAGTGTAAGTAGATCTTTTGTTTTTAGTTTCATTTCTTACTCCAACCAAATAAAGAACGCTTCTTTTTAGGTTTAGTATCTTCTTGTTCCATGGTTTGTTGTTCTTCTAGTAACTCTGTTTTTGGTCTACCCTGTGAAATCCATTTTCTGATTTTTATAGCCAATTCCATAGCTTCTTTATCATTTTCAGGTGGTCTGATGTCAAACAATTTAGAATATTTCTCAATATCTTTAGTCGAAAGATTCTCAAATGGATCTTTTTGATCCATTGTTTGTAAATCTTGTTTTGATGTAGATTTAGGTTCCTGTTTTGTTTCTGCTTTAATTTCCGGTGTAGCCAAAATTACTTTTGGTTCTTGTTTTACCTCTTGTTCTATCTTTTCCATGTTAGTAACACTATCTTGTTCTTGTGTCTCTATCTTAGCTGTTTGCGTTTGGATAGATTCTTCCAGTCCTAATATGGATTCTAGAAAAGTATCTTTATCAAAGATTTTCAAATCTTTGTGTTCTTGACCAACACCTAGATACAGAATTGGAGTAGATGTGATCTTTACTATAGAAATTGCAGCACCGCCACGTGCATCAGCATCGCTTTTTGTCAGAATTGCTCCCTCAAAGTTGGTGTATTGATGAAATTCTCGTGCTTGATTTACAGTATCATTACCTGCAAGAGAATCACCAACAAAAATTCTCAGATCAGGATTTACTACTTTGTTGATTTTTGATATTTGATCCATCAGATTCTTACTTGTTTGCATTCTTCCCGCCGTATCAATTAGTATACAATCAACTTTGTGAGATTTTGCATAAAGTGCGGCATCACGTGCAACAGCAGCTGGATCTGAACCATAATTTTGTGCTATGATTTTAAGATTCAATCTCTTTGCATGTTCACTTAGTTGTTCAATAGCACCTGCTCTGTATGTATCAGCTGCTGCAATAACAACGGAAAATTTGTTTTGTTGTAAGAGATGCGCTACCTTTGCCAAAGTAGTAGTTTTCCCAGTACCGTTTATGCCTACGAATAGTATGATGTATGGCTCACCTGTTTCTTTTTTCTTTTGAATGTTTGATAAAATGTCAATTTTTCCTGCAGCATCAAATAGATTTGAAATGTTTTCTCGCAAGCTCTGCTTCACTACATTTTCTATTTTTTCTTTTTCAACAGTTGTACCAATTAGTTTCTTTTTAAGATCAGATTTTATAGAATCAATTACTTCTGTAGCAACATCAGATTCCATTAGTGCAATTTCAAGCTCAAATAGAACTTCGTCAATGTCCTTTTCCTTTAGTTCTTTTTGTCCAAAACTCTTTGTTGCAGAGGAAAATGCGTTCCTTAGTTTATCAAACATAATGTATGCCTTTATTGCTTTGGATTACGATGTTCTTGAATCAAGTGATTCATTTCTTGCTGTCCGTGTTCTAGTCTGGCTGCTATTTCATGTCGTTGTGCCGAAATCTGTTGTAGTGCAACCTCTAATTCCTTAATTCTTTGTTCTACATGATTAATTGCAGCAGCTTTATCTTGTTCTATTGCAGCTCCTGCTCCAATATTTACAATCATTTTTTCTTTAGGTGAAATTGTAGCTTTAACATATGTTCCCATTCCAACAGGCACAAGAGTTTCGTATGGTGTATCATCATTTATTGCAGCCATTGATTCAATTGCACCTGATGCTTCCTGCAAAAGTTTGATGACAGCCTCTTCTCTTTGAATCAAGTCAGCCATGTACGCTTCAAGTGCTTGCATCTGTTGTAACAATGCTTGAGCTTGCTCTTCACTCATTTGCAAAAAATTCTCTTACCCGCCTATAAATGCATTCTGAAGGAGACTTCTGGTAAGATATTGGAGGTTGACATGACTAAATTTCTCTCTGTTAACTTTCAGGGTTTATCCTAAACTTTTACATCCAACAAATCATTTGGAAATTTTTCAATTGCTTCTGATACCATAGCAATAATAGAATCAATAAAATGTTGGCAATCTGCTATTTCAACATAAGCCATTTCCTCTGTATGAATAACCGTCTTTGGTAATTGGGGATTAGCTAATTTGATTTGTTCAATACGATCTTTAGGTGTAAACTCGCTCCACATGAGAGTAGCAAAATCTTCTACTTCTACTGATTGTCTATGAGTAGTTTCATGTCTCTTTTTTGATATGATTTGTCCTAAAGTAGTAGAATTGATCGTCTTTAGTTTTTGTGAATACCGAGAAATAAACTCCAATGCATCTGTTTTGTTCAGTTCTTTTGCTTTCTGTTTAAAATCTTTAACTGTTAATTTATTGTTAAGTGTTATTCCTAGATTGTATTTTTTGTTATAATCCTCTAACAAATGAGCTGGTATGCTAAAACATGAATTTAAAAATGCATTAAAATAATATTGTACGTCTGGGAATACGGTGTAATTGTCGTTTATTTTTTGATAAAAAAACATGGCTTCTTTTATTTTTCCTATAACAGACATGTTCTTTGATATTAATTCAAATGCTTATCATGTTTTGGAATTTGTTTTACCATTCATTAAGTATCTGTTCTCTATTAGAATAAAACAAAAAAAGAGAAGAGTTATGCTTTTGAGAGTCGCTTGTCTACTTCGT
>CAYSWR010000033.1:0-12129 GCA_964434855.1 uncultured Nitrosopumilaceae archaeon
ATCAATAATTGCTGTTTCTGCAAAGACAAGGCTAAGACTGATGCCAAAATACTAGGACTTTCAACTTTTTCTTTTTAAGATTATGTAATGTCTACGGTCGATTATACTCAAAATCTTCTATGTGTAAAGTTTTGGTTTATCTAACATTTTAGAATTTTTTTCACAATTAATATTTTTTGTATTATTCTTTATTTTTTAGATAAAGGAATGGTTTGAAATCTGGTATTTTTGTTAGGATCTTCAGTCACCAATAGTCAGATTTGCTTTATCTTTCTTTTCCAAAAAACTAGTCAGCGATTTCATATTTTAAGTAATCTTTTAGCATCTAAAAATGATCATACAAACTGTAAGCGACATAATCACCCATAGGTTATGAAACAAATACGTCGCTAAGCAAAGTTAGAAGAACATCACACAATATTCATAGTTTATCCAGACTGCAATATAAACCAAAAAATTACAGGATAAGATCAACCGTAGATTTGACAGTGTCCTTTTTAAATATACATAAATAGTGTTTCATCTTTATCCGAAGCAATATGAGTACTCATAAAGAATATGCGCTGATCGCTATTCTTGCTACAGCGGCAGTTATGGGAGTCATTCCAGCTTTTGCAGCTAATGAACTGGCGTGTCCAGATTGTGTTGGTAGAGAATATGATGCACAGACGATACCAATCTCAGTGTGGACAGACAAGGCAGTGTATAACCAACCTAGTATGATTCAAGTTGGTGGCCATGTCAAGGATCCAAATCCCAACTTGGATGTCACACTCAAAGTAGTCGGTCCCACAGGAAATATTGTAAAAGTTGATCAAATCATGGTTGACGACAATGGTGATTTTGAAACTACATTGAATACTGCAAGTCCATTATGGACAAAAAGTGGAGTCTATACAATCTCAGTTCAATTTGGAACTGTTGGTAGATCAAACGAAGTCCAAGTAGAGATTTTCACAGGTGGAGTTTGCCGAGAATCAGAACTTGCTGCTAAAGCAGGCATAGAGACATACTGCATACCATATAGTGTCATCGGTGCTACCGTAAAAGGTGGAACAATTGATATGGATTCCAAATCCCTGATAGTACAAATCGATTCAGATAGTGATGGAGATCTTACTCTAAACATACCAAGATCAGTACTGGATTCAAAATCAGGAGATAATGATAGCAGATTCTTTGTCTTAGTAAATGACGAAGAACAAGACATATACAGTGAATCAAAAACTGATGACACAAGGTCTGTAACAATTCAATTCGAAAGCGGGGTTGACAAGATAGAGATCATTGGTACACAGATAGTTCCAGAGTTTGGTGCAATAGCAGCTTTGGTACTTGCAGTTGCAATTATATCAATAATTGCTGTTTCTGCAAAGACAAGGCTAAGACTGATGCCAAAATACTAGAACTTTCAACTTTTTTCATTTTTTTGTATCAATCCATAGTAAAGGAAATATACGACTTAAGATCAGTTTTTTCCATGCGCCATTTTTTATTAGTTATTACAATTTCTATTTTATTATCAAGTATAATTTCAAGTTTTGCACAAGTTGCAGAACCTCTTATCACTACTTTTACCGACAAATTATCATATAAAGATGGCGACATGATTGTAATTTCGGGTTCAGTAAAAGCTATTGTAGAGGGCACACCTTTAACGATTCAGATTTTAGATCCTAATCAAAATATAGTTCAGGTAGCTCAAATAGATGTTGCCCAAGACGGAAAATATACAACAACTGCCAAAGCCAGTGGAGCGTTGTGGAAAAAAGATGGAACATATACAGTGAAAGTTCAGTACGGACCTCCAAATGTTGTTGCTGAAACAAATTTTGAATTTGCAAGCGCTACTTCAATAGCTGCCATGGAGATCTTTGAGGTGAATGCTGGAAATGAGGGGACTTTTGATGTGGAATACAACATAAGTGGCGGTACAGTAAAAGACATAATTATTGATTTTGAAGGTCTTGCTTTGATCGTATCTATCGAATCTGCAAGCGACGGTATAATCACATTAAAGATTCCAAGGGCACTAATAGATGCAAAAACAACTGGCGGAGAAGATGATGCGTTCATAATTCTAATAGATGGAGCGGAAGTGGATGCACTGCAGACAGCAACAACAAGTTCCAGGACTCTTACAATAAACTTCTTAGAAGGAGACTCTGACATAGAGATCATTGGTACACAGATAGTTCCAGAGTTTGGTGCAATAGCAGCTTTGGTACTTGCAGTTGCAATTATATCAATAATTGCTGTTTCTGCAAAGACAAGGCTAAGACTGATGCCAAAATACTAGAACTTGGAGTCAACTTTTCTTTTATTAATACATAAATACTCATTATCCATGATATTTTCCTAGTTAACATGGCTTTACGATATGTAGCTTATACGCTTGTAATTGTTTTAATGTGTTCAATTGGTATTACCACCCCAGTATTTGGATCTAGTCACAACGTTCCACCGCTTAGTGTACAGACAGATAGTGATTATTATGATCAAGGAGACACAATAGTTGTAACTGGTCTTGTAAAGAATCCAGCAGAAGGCATACCTATTACTCTAAGAATATTAGATGCAAATAGCAAGCTAGTTCAAATTGATCAATTTACTCCTAAAGCAGATGGAAGTTTTTCAAAAGAATATCTAGCAACTGGTCCGCTATGGAAGGCTGCAGGAAATTATACCATAATAGCACAATATGGCTCTGCTCAAAAAGCGGACACAGTATTTTCGTTTAGTGGAGGAACAGGTTCATCTGAAATAGGCGAAGTAGAAAAAAAAGTTTTCACAATTGATGTAGAAGGCGTAGGAGAGTTTGATGTTGAATATATCATAAGAGGTGGAACAGTCAAGAATATGAAAATTGATCCTGATGGTTTGGCACTTGTGATAACAATAGACGCCGTCAAAGATGGTTCAATCACTGTAACTTTATCAAGAGACATGATAGATGCAAAGAAACCAGTTAATCTAAGTGCTGATGACATACTAGTGGGCAAAACAGTTGATCCGAAAGATCTTGAAGATGACGAATTCTTTGTCTTAGTTGGTGGAGAAGAAACCAATTTTAAAGAAACAAAATCAAAGATATCAAGAACACTTAGTATAGGATTTGCTGCTGACGATACTCAAATTGAGATAATTGGTACACAGATAGTTCCAGAGTTTGGTGCAATAGCAGCTTTGGTACTTGCAGTTGCAATTATATCAATAATTGCTGTTTCTGCAAAGACAAGGCTAAGACTGATGCCAAAATACTAAATTATTTTTTCATGTTCTAAAAAATTCAAGTAATAGATCATTCACTTAATGTTTTCCTAAGTCATGATGATCTAAAAAATCCAACCCAACCAGAAATAAAAAGAGTAAGAGATAAACCAAATAACAAATAAAGATCTCTTTGATGTTGTGCCAGATCTAAATTTAGAAAAATAAAAGCCCCAAAACCAATTAAACCAAACCATAATGCTACATGACCTAATCATTTCCAATTTGTCAAGCAATAAACAATTTAATCTGTACAATATAAGAGCAAATGTTTAGTGAGTACTTAGATTATTATATTACCACAACAAATCAATTCTATTGAATTTTGAATTTGAAGAATTTAGCTCGCCTGAAGACATTTTTGTGTATATGGCTACAATGGCACCACCAATGAAAAATATGTTGCCTATAAATTCATACAAAGGCTATGTTTTTGCAATTATCCCGCTAAGCCCTAATACTGGGGACATTTACCTCATGATCTATACAAAAGGCAAACTTGATGGCAAACTTCTAGAATTTGACATAAATACAAAAAAATACAGGTCTGTAGAATCAGCAGAACGAGCAGACAAGAATTATTTTGTTGTTTTAACACCTAAAAAAAATACTCTGGCAGATGCAGCAATAAAAGAATTAGAAAAAAGCTCTACTACCTAGTATAAGTAGGAGCAGTAACAGAACGGCTTCTAGAATAGTGTTCCATTATTTCATCTGGAAGTCTGCCATTGAATAGTTCTTTACACAAACCTTTCAGATACCTCATGATTGCCCAAGTACCTGCTTTTATCATTCCATACATTATTAATTTCATAGGAGGTCCAAATGACTTATTTCGAATTATTATAGGAATTATATCATTTATAACACGTAGATTATGTTCCCAACATCTCCAGAACAAAGTAAATTGAGCTTCGTTTAGATTGCCAAAGTGCATTGAATTCTTTTCGTTAAAGTCTTGATATAATAGAGGAGCGACAAGACCCCGCATGTGCGTCTGTTTAAAATCATCTATCAGATCTATAGTGTATTTTGTTTCGTCTGGAGTTTCATCAGGCCATCCGATAATCAGAGTTGCTGCAGGGAACCAATGATTCTCGTTTAGGATTTTTGCACCTTCTCTAACAACCCATCCCCATTCATCAGTAGAAAATGGTTTTGCCTTTACACCAAGATGTTTTTTGACCATTCTGGGGGCAACAGTTTCTATTCCCAAGTTTGTTGCAAGCCATTTCTCATTACTCATTCCGTTGATTTCAGACATATCATGAAGTAATTTTGGATCTGCACAAACCGCAGAAAATGTCATATGAGTCGTACCTACGAACCTAGCACCAAGAGATTTCAATCCTTTCCACAATTCAATTATTGCATCATAGTTTGGTTGAAAATCTCTACTCTCACATCCATAAAGAAGCATTTCATCAGAATGTAACCAAATTGAATCAAAACCATAATTGAGATTTATTTTTGCTTCATGTTGTAGTCTCTCTAATGGTAGATCTTTTTTGGATCTTTTGTTAACATCACAGAAATCACAACCTCTTCCACATCCACGCATTGCCTCGATAAGAGAGTTTACTGTGGGACCTTGGATAATTGGTATGTTTTGTATGTTTTTTACAAAACAATGCATTAACTCGGGGGCATCGCCTTTTTCTAAATCATGAAATAGATCAAGTGCAAGCTCATCAGCTTCGCCTACTACAACAGTATCAATTCCATGAATTTTCATTCTATCAGATTTTGCAAGCTCCCATGCACCGTTACCTCCCACAACAACACGGAAATTATATTTTTTCTTTAACTGGATTATATTTGCACACATTCTTTTGAATTTCATTGCAACGTACGATAGTTTTTCTGGAGACATCGTAGTAGTTACTGGAGCCATACCAAGAGGATCCATCACATTAATTCCTACAACTTTGGTGTCAGGACCTATACAATTTGCAAGATAATCTGGTTGTGCGATAAAAACTTCATCCCTTTTGTATCCTTGCAAGAGGGCACTTTCTACTCTTCTTAATCCTACCTGTGCAACTTTTGCTTCACCTGTAACTTTGTCAGTTTCTACGCTAGGACAAAAGACTTTGTCAAAAACCCACTCAGGAAGGACTTCATATGGTCCGCACGCTATAAATCCATAAAGAAAGTTACCACGATAATTAGTCATGAGGCTTCGGTCAGCGGTAAGAACTATTCTTTTTCCTGTCATTTTCGTGTAGTATCTCCTTTCACTATGATATAAATCGTTTACGACAAAGACTTTTGAAATGCGCTGTAGTTTGAAGTATAAGTGAAAGATATTGAAAGATGTAATAGAACCACGACATGTAGAAAGACATCAGACTGAGACAAGTGCAATTAGGGATTTTGTCTTTGGTTTTGGAGATGGAATCAATACTTCATTAGGTATAGTTGCTGGCGTAGGGGGTGCGGATGTTTCTTCAAATATAATCATACTTGCGGCAATAATTGCCATGTTCACTGGTGCAAAAGCCATGGCAGTTCAAAACTATCTTGCTGTAAAATCTCAAAGACAGATACTTAATTTCGAAATAGAACGCGAAAAATGGGAAATGGAAAATGTTCCAGATAAGGAGAGAAAAGAAATTGAAGATATTTACAAAGCAAAGGGATTTTCTGGTAACGAATTAGAGAGTATAGTAAACAGGATAACATCCGATAAAAAAGTCTGGCTTGATACTATGCTAACTGAAGAATTAAAATTAAATTTAGAAATTGTTGGCAGTCCATTAAAAAGTGCATTAAGAATGTTTGGATCTTTTCTAATAGGAGGAATCTTACCAATCATTCCATATTTCTTTGCAGATGGTTACATACCACTTTTGATTGCGATAGGAACTAGTCTTTCTGCATCTTTTGTAATTGGAGCGATCAAATCAAAGAGGGCCAATCTTAACATAATAAAAGGTGGCTTAGAAATGGCAGGGCTTGGAATAGGAATTGCACTCTTAGGATATGGATTAGGTACAGAATTATCAAATCTTGGAATACTTAAAGCGTAGATCTTTTTCTGTTGGATCTGTTAGCAATATTTGCTGCAATAGCACCAGCACCTATGCCGTTGTCTATGTTCACTACTGATAAACCAAGAGTGCAACTTTGTAACATGGAAGCAAGTGCAGCTATTCCTTTTTCTCCATAACCATATCCAACTGAAGATGGTACACCTATAACAGGAATATCAACAAGTGATGAAACTATAGATGCGAGAGCTCCTTCCATTCCCGCAACAACTATGATTGCATCGACTTCTTCTTTTATCATTTTTTTCATAATTGGAAACATACGGTGTAATCCAGCTATACCAACATCATAACTAGAAATACATGTGCACCCCATAGCTTCACACATTAGTCTTGCTTCTTCCGCAACACCAACATCTGAAGTACCTGCAGTCAATATTCCTACTCTACCACCAGAACAATGTGGAGTGCTTTTGAAAAATAGAACAGACGTGGTATTTTTTCCAAGTCTTGTTTTTATCCTGTTTTTCTTTGAAAAAGAAAGGATCTTTTTATAATCATTTTTATCTATACGCGATACCAGAACGGAACCTGATCTGTTTATTACTGCAAGCATTATTTTTTTTATTTCTGCCAGTTGTTTTTTCTCTGCAAAAATAACCTCAGGAATTCCACGCCTAAGTTTTCTTCCAACATCAAGTTTTGCAAAATCTTCTATTTTTTCTATGGAATAAATTGAAAGCATTTTCTTTGCCTGTGATACCGTAAGCTTCCCTAGCTTGAGTGATTCCAATATTTCTATTAGATCCAAGTAATGTCTCTAAAATGCATCTGGTTAAAAATTTAATCAGAATTCCATGTTAGATATGGCGTTTTTAACGCTATCAATTCCCTTTTTGAACCACTCTTTTTCATTAGAATCAAGTTCAGGCTCAATTATCTTTTCTACTCCATTTTTACCAATTACTGCAGGCACACCTATTGAAACATCTGAATAACCATATTCCCCATCAAGATAGGTTGCAACTGGAATAACCTGCTTTGTATCCCTAACTACTGCTTCAATAATTGTTGAAATTGCATTTCCAGGTGCATGGACAGTCGCGCCCTTTAATTCAATTACTTTGGCTGCAACCTGTCTAGTGTTTTGTACAATTTCTTCAATTTTTTGCTTTGGTAACAAGGAGATAAGAGGAATTCCTTCTATAGATGAATATCTGGCGAGCGGCAACATGTTTTCTCCATGTTCACCAATCACAAGTGAGCTTATAGAATCACGTGAAAATCCAGTTGCTTCATGTATGAATTGTTTGAACCTTGATAAATCAAGCATGTTGCCCATTCCAAATACTCTATTCTTTTCAAATCCTGACACTTTGTAGGTAAGATAAGTCATAGGATCAAGTGGATTTGTAACTGGTACTATCATAGAATCACTTGCATATTTTTTGATATTCTCAACAACTCCTTTTACAATCGATGTATTTATTTTCAAAAGATCCATTCTTGTCATTCCAGGTTTTCTTCCAGAACCTGCTCCTACAACAACTATGTCAGATCCTTTCATTTCAGAATAATCGTTGGAACCTCGTATAGTGACATCAATTCCTTGTTCTGATAGCATATGGTTTAGATCCATAGCCTCACCTTGTGGGAGTCCCTGAATAATATCTAATAAAAGAATTTCATCAGAAAGCTTCCTGAGAGCACAAAAAAGTGCGGCAGCACCGCCCACTTTTCCAGCTCCTACAATAGTAATCATAAACAGGCGTGATTTTAATCGCTAATTAAACCTCACGATTCTTACACATAAAAATTGGAATATTAGGAAACGATCTCTAACACTTTACGCTTGAGTAGTCTTTTTCTTATCTCCACTTTTGTGTCCATGTAACCGTATAGAGGTCTTAGTCCTGGATTGTGCTGTAATTCTCTATTGATCTTTTTTCGTGGGACTTGAATTTCTGAATATGTCAGACCCATTTCGCGCTGTGCAATTATTTGCCTATAGTCTCCAATTATACACATTCTAACTTAGAATCGCCCCACAATTATTTAAAAATAATTTTATAAAATTGAAATTTTTCAAGATTTAATTAAACTATATAGTATAATCTTTAGTTTAATTTGAATTTATATAATTATTTTATATATGAATAACACTAGCAATAATTAGGGAATAGAAAATTTTCAGAACCAAATTACAATTTATATGCATTCTAAGAGGTTTGAAATTTCAATGGTAGTAGTAATAGATTCACAGATTGCAGGAATTTCAGGTGATATGCTATTATCTGCTCTGATAGACATTGGTGCAAAAAAAACAAAAGTAATTGATGGAATTCATGTTGCAGAAAATCATTTTTCGGGCTCTAAAATTCAAAAGATTGATTTTGAAAAAACTGTTAAACATGGTACTGAAGCAACACAGCTTTTACTAGACATAAAAGAAGATACAAATGAGCGAAGAGGTGTAGAAATTCAAGAATGCATAACATTAACATCGGATAAAATTGGTTTATCTGAAAAGGCCAAAGTCTTTGCAAGAGAAAGCATAAGATCTTTAATAAATTCAGAATCAAAAATACATGGTGAACCTATAGAATCAGTTCATTTTCATGAAGCTTCAAGTTTTGATACAGTTGTAGACATTGTTGGAACAGCCATAGCATTAGATGATTTAAATTTTTTTTCAGATGAGATGATTTCCACACCAGTAGCGGTTGGTGGTGGAATACTTAGCTTTTCACATGGAACAGTGTCAAACCCAGCAAGTGCAATTTTAGAAATTTTTCGAAATACGAATATAATCATTTCAGGTGGGCAAGCAAAAGAAGAGCTAACTACTCCTACTGGCGCAAGTCTCTTAGTAAATTTAGCAAAGAGTTGCTCTGAATTTTATCCTTCAATGAAAGTAAAGTCTATTGGCTATGGTGCTGGAAAAAAGAACTTTGAAGGATTTGCTAATGTACTCAAAATTGTAAAAGGGGAGAAAACAGATCACTTTCAACAGGACTCAGTACAGATACTTGAAACAAACATAGATGATGTATCAGGTGAGGTGTTAGGAAACATGATTGATAAGATAATGTCAAGTGGTGCAAAAGACATTACTGTTTCTCCTGCCATAACTAAAAAGGGTAGACCCACTCATCTTGTATCCATAATTTGTAATTCAGAGTCTGCAAACAGTATACTTGATACACTTGTGTCAGAAACCGGCACCTTAGGAGTTAGAATTAGAACCTCTTCAAGATATGTAGTTCCACGGGTTATAGTAACAGTACCTATTATAATTCATGGAAAAAACTTTGCCATAAAATGTAAGGTAATAAAAAGCGGAAACGTTGTAAAGAATTTCAAGGTAGAATCTTCTGATGTCAAATTGGTTGCAGATTCACTTTCGTTGTCATTTAAAGATGCCAATGAAATTATCAGATCTCAGGTTAAACAAAAAATCGGTGCAATATGACAAAACTTGATAAATTAATACAATGGTTTGACGATAAGAATAAAGCAATTGTAGCACTTTCAGGTGGAGTTGACAGCGCACTTGTAGCATATGCAGCATATCAATCTCATGGATCATATTCTTTGGCAGTTACTGCTGATTACAAGACTCTAGCACAAGATGAATTAGAATCTGCAAAGAAAATCTGTTCTGAAATTGGAATACGTCATATGATCATAGAATACAATGAGCTTGAAAACAGCGAGTTTGTTAAAAATGAAAAGACCAGATGTTTTCATTGCAGAACAGAATTATCAGAACACCTAATAGAAATTGCAAAAAAAGAAAACACTGATCTTATAGTAGATGGTACAAATCTTGATGATCTTAAAGACTACAGACCTGGGATAAAAGCGCTAAAAGAAAACGGAATAAAGAGCCCACTTGTAGAGGTAGGATTTACAAAGGACGAGGTAAGAAATTACGCGAAAAGTGTCAATCTTTCTGTTTATGATCGACCTTCAAATTCTTGTCTTGCCTCACGAATACCGTGGGGGCAGCAGGTTACTGCAGAACGTCTTGCAAGAATTGAAAGTGGAGAAACTATTATAAGACAATTGTTTGACGTAAAACAGGTTCGCTTACGAGACCTAGACGGAATAGCAAAAATTGAAGTTTTACCTGAGGAGATCAAATTATTAGCAGACAAGAACAAATTCTTTAAGTTAGATTCAAATCTGAAAAAAATTGGATTCAAAGCGGTTGTTGTGGATCCTGAAGGATATAGATCAGGCAATCTTAACGTGATTATGGATTGATATACTTAGATAACGCTGCCTCAACTCAAGTTCATGAAAAAGTTCTAGATGAAATGCTTCCATATTTCAAAGAACAATTTGGTAATCCTTCTTCAGTTCATAAATATGGTCGTCTTGCTTCTATGGCTATTCAGAAAGCACGAAAAAGAATTGCCGCGTTGATTAATGCTGAACCTGAAGAGGTGGTACTAACTTCTGGTGGTACTGAATCAAATAATACAGCACTTTATGGTATTGCGTATAAGAACAAAGGAAAACATATAATCACATCATCTATTGAACATGATGCAATACTAGAACCATGTAAACGTCTTGAAGAGGACAGATTTCAAGTAACTTATCTTCCAGTGGACAAGTATGGGTTAGTAAATCTGGTTGATGTAAAAAGTGCAATTTCTTCTGATACATGCTTGATTAGTATAATGTCAGCAAATAATGAAGTAGGTACAATTCAACCAATTAAAGAAATTTGCAAAATGACTCATGGAAAGAACATACTAATGCATACTGATGCTGTACAGGCAATAGGAAAGATACCAATTGATGTAAAGGATTTTGGTGTTGATTTGTTGTCTATTTCATCCCATAAGATAAACGGCCCAAAGGGAATTGGTGCATTATACGTTAAGAATGGGACAAAATTAGATCCTTTGATACTTGGCGGCGGACAAGAGAATGGTCTAAGATCAGGTACAGAAAATGTGCCAAACATAGTAGGTTTTGGCAAAGCTTGTCAATTGGCAAAAGAAAACATGGAACAAAACGTTGGGCATTATAGAAAACTAACTACAAATCTTACCTCAAGAATACTACAAGAAATTCCTTATGTGACTTTTAATGGACATCCAGAAAAAAGGATACCAAATAACACGCATTTTACATTTCTTGGTGTAAATGGTGAAGATTTGATAGTCAAACTTGATGAGAATGGAGTTGCTGCATCTACTGGCTCTGCATGTTCTGTTAGAACACAAAAAGCATCACATGTTCTAAAAGCCATGGGCTTTTCTCATGAACAGATAGCTGGTTCTTTACGTTTGACAATTGGCATATCAAATACTGAAAAGGAAATTGGCGATACAGTAGAGATTTTAAAAAAAGTAGTTACCGAATTACGTATGGTATCTCCTTACAAAATGAAATACAACTTTTAAAACACAGAATCTATCGTGAACCAACGATTAGATGATATTCTGTTTTTGTGGTCAATGGAATTGCTGAATTAATTCCATCCCAGACAAAAATTTCTATAGTATACTTAGCAGAAATTTTTGGCTCCCATAGAATTTCTACAGTTTTTTTCTTTGTAGGAACTATGGTTCCATCAACCCAATGTAAATCGACAATCATATTGTTTTCATCTTTAACTTGTATAATGTAGCTGTAGCTTTGTGATTTCTGATCATTATTTGATATCTCTGTTACAAAATTAATCTTTTGACCAACTGTTGGTCTTTGTAGTATAGGTCTACCAAAGGAGTCTTTCATCTGTATGTTTTTTATACTTACATTAGGTTCTGATTCTGCCTCAATTTTGAATTGATTTGGATATGTAGTAGAAGATTTAGAGAATGTTAATCCTATTTCTCGGGGTTGG
>CAYSWR010000034.1:0-11121 GCA_964434855.1 uncultured Nitrosopumilaceae archaeon
AAATTTTTCTGTATCTCTTACTGAATTTCTTATACTGGCTTTTAGAATATATTCGAATGTCATCTTTTATTCTATATACTATTGTTCCTTTAGGAATTTTTTTTTTGCAAAAAGACCCTTGCCAGAAATTGATCCATGTTTTATAACAATATCTGGATGTAACACAAAATTATCTAATTTTTCTAGTATATCTTCACCGGGTGTCTATTTTATTGGATTTGAAGATTAGTTTCTATCGTTTGTTCTGATACGTTAGTAAGATTTAGAATCTTTTTTAGGTATTGCCCAGTGTAACTTTTTAGATTTTGAGATACTTGTTCTGGTGCTCCACAAGCAATAATCTGTCCTCCTTTATCTCCGCCCTCAGGCCCCAAATCTATTATCCAATCAGAATTTTTTATTACATCCATGTTGTGTTCTATTATGATTACGGTATTTCCAAGATTGACTAACCTGTTCAAAACATCAAGTAATTTTTGTACATCTGCAAAATGTAATCCAGTGGTGGGTTCGTCTAGAGTGTAGACTGTTTTTCCGGTATCTCTTTTTGAAAGTTCAGCTGCAAGTTTTACCCTTTGAGCTTCTCCGCCTGACAAAGTAGTTGCAGCTTGCCCTAGTTTGATATATCCTAAACCTACATCAGCAATTGTTTGTAGTTTTCTTTGAATTGTCGGTATATTTGCAAAGAACTCTAGTGCTTCATCGACTGTCATAGAAAGAATATCTGAGATGTTTTTTCCCTTGTAAAGAACTGAAAGTGTTTCTGAATTGTAACGCTTTCCTTTACATTCATCACACATCACATACACATCTGACAAAAACTGCATCTCTATCTTCTTTACGCCGTCTCCTTCACATGCAAAACACCTGCCATCTGCTACATTAAATGAGAATTGGCCAGGTGTATATCCTCGTTCTTTTGACGTTTCTGTATTTGCATAAAGTTCACGAATTGGAGTAAATGCACTAATGTAAGTGGCAGGATTTGATCTAGGTGTTCTGCCAATTGGTGACTGATCTATGCCAATTATTTTATCGACATGTTCTTTTCCAAGTATTTCTTTATGTTTTCCTGGTCTTTCTGTTGAAGCATAAAAGTGTGCAGCAAGTGCATTGTATAAAATATCATTTACAAGCGTAGATTTTCCCGACCCTGATACTCCTGTAACTGTAATCATCAATCCTAAGGGAAACTCGACATCAATATGTTTTAGATTATTCTCCGATGCTCCCTTTACAACCAATTTTCCTTTTTGTTGACGTGTTTTTTTTACAAGTCTTATCGCATCATGATTTTTTAGATATTTTCCAGTAATTGATTTATGATCATTTAAAATATCATTTACCTTTCCTTCGAAAACTACACTTCCTCCATGAATCCCCGCTCCTGGTCCAAGATCTACTATCCAATCAGAATTTCGTATGACTTCTTCATCATGTTCTACTACAAGTATGCTGTTTCCAAGATCACGGAGTTTGGTTAGTGTTTTTATGAGCTTAGCATTGTCTCTTTGATGTAAACCAATTGTGGGCTCATCAAGAACATATAGCACGCCAGTAAGGTTGGAACCTATTTGTGTGGCAAGTCTAATTCTTTGTGATTCTCCTCCTGACAGTGTTGCACTGACTCTGTTTAGTGTAAGATAATTTAGACCGACGTTTTTCAAAAATTCTAGCCTAGAGATGATTTCTTTTAGAACTGATTTTGCAATATATTTTTCAGTTTCTGTTAATTTTAGATTTTGGAAAAAGTCATAACATGTATCAATTGAAAGATCACATACGTCCATTATTGACATGGAATTAATTTTTACAGCTAATGCTTCATCTTTGAGTTTTCTTCCTTTACATGAACCACATGGTGTTTCACGCATAAATTTACTAATTTCCTCTCTTTTAGATTCAGAATCAGTTTCAACAAAATTTCGGTGTAGATTAGGTATGACTCCACTGAAAGTATTGGCATATTGCCACTTTGAATCAGTTGTTTGCGATTCGTAGGAAAACTGTACTACTTCATCAGTACCATGCAAAATAACCTGCATTTGTCTTGGAGTCATCTCATTTATTGGAGTCATAAGATTAAAACCAAATTTCTTACCAACATCCCTAAGTGTTTGTCTTCTAAACGAGGAAAATCTACCTGACCATGGAACGATCGCACCATCAAGTATTGATTTTGATTTGTCTGGAATTAGTAAATCTGGATCAAACTCCGTCTTGACACCAAGACCATGACACATTTTACATGCGCCAAAAGGTGAGTTGAATGAAAACGTTCTAGGCTCTAGTTCTCCTATTGAAATTCCACAATGTGGACAGGCATTATTTTGTGAAAATATCTGTTCATCATTTCCTGAAATAAGCACAGTTCCTTTTGTTGTCTTTAGCGCATTTTGGACAGATTCAAATAATCTGCTTTTTTCTTCCTTTGACGCCTTTATTCTGTCTACAACTATCTCTATGTTGTGCCATTTCTGTTTGTCAAGAATTGGAATCTCACCATTTAATTCGACTATCTCATTGTCTACTCTAATTCTAGAATATCCTGATTTTTTTACTTGCTCGAAGAGCTTCTCATACGTTCCTTTTTTTCTTCTAATTAGAGGTGCAAGTACCATTATGTTTTTGCCATCTGATTTCTTTAAGATTGACTCACAAATTGATTCTGCTGACTGATTGGATATGCGTCTGCCACATTTTGTACAGTGAGGAATTCCTATTCTGGCATAAAGCAGCCTTAGATAATCATAGATCTCTGTTATTGTTCCAACAGTAGAGCGTGGATTTTTACTTGTAGTTTTTTGTTGTATTGAAATTGCCGGTGATAGGCCATCAATTGAATCAAGATCTGGTTTATCCATCATTTCTAAAAATTGTCGAGCATAAGAAGACAGTGATTCTACGTATCTTCTTTGACCTTCAGCATAGATTGTATCAAATGCAAGTGTGGACTTGCCAGACCCAGAAAGTCCAGTAATTACAACTAGTCTATTCTTTGGGATGTCTAAATTGATATTTTTTAAGTTGTGTTCTCTTGCTCCGCGAATTTTTAGTTTATCGTTCATTGCTTTATCACCTTTTGAATCTGAGCAAGTTTCTCTCGATATTCTATGGCACGTTCAAAATCAAGATCTTCTGCAAATCTTTTCATCATTGCTTCTGTTTCAATTGCAAATTTGATTAAATCATGCTTTGACATGTGTTTTACCTCCTCTAGTTTTACAGTCATTTGTGGTATTGCTTTTACAATTGTGCTTGGTGTGATTCCCATCTGTTTGTTATAATACGATTGTTTTTTCCTTCTCCTTTCAGTTTCTGCTATTGCAAGCTTCATTGATTTTGTTGATGAATCTGCATACATTATTACCGTTCCATCGATGTTTCTTGCAGCTCTGCCAAAACTCTGAATAAGACTGGTTGTGTTTCTAAGAAAACCTTCCTTGTCCGCGTCTAGTATGGCAACAAGAGAAACTTCAGGTATGTCAAGTCCCTCTCTGAGTAGATTTATGCCTACAAGGACATAAAACTCACCAAGGCGCAGCTGTCGAATTAGTTCAGTTCTTTGTAGATTCTCAATTTCAGAATGCAAGTATCTTACCTTTACCTGTTTTTTGGATAGATATTCTGCAAGGTCTTCTGCCATACGTTTTGTAAGGGTGGTAACAAGAACCCGTTGATCTTTTTCTTCTCTTTTTTTAATTTCTGATACCAAGTCGTCCATCTGGTTTTTGGTACTTCTTATCTCTACTTGTGGGTCAACAAGTCCTGTAGGGCGAATTAATTGTTCGACTATTTGAAAACTTGTTTTACGCTCATAATCGCCTGGAGTTGCTGATACAAAGATTGTATTTTTTATGCATTTTTCAAACTCTTCAAACTTTAATGGTCTGTTATCAAAAGCACTTGGCAACCTAAACCCGTAATCTATCAATGCCTTTTTGCGTGAATAATCCCCCTTGTACATTCCATGAAGCTGTGGTAAGGTAACATGCGATTCATCTATTACAAGTAAGAAGTCATCACCAAAAAAGTCAAGTAAGCAAAATGCTGGTTCCCCTGGATTTCTCCCATCAAAATGTCTTGAGTAATTTTCAATACCAGAACAATATCCTAACTCTTCTATCATTTCAAGATCAAAGTTTGTTCGCATTTCAAGACGTTGTCTTTCTAATTCTTTTAGCTCAGGCAGTCTCTGTCCAAGTTCATCTTTAATTGAATTTACTGCAATTTGTCTTGCATCATCTGCAACAAGATAATGTTTTGCAGGAAATATCTTAATCTTTGATATTGATTTTTTTTCTTTTAATGAAACGGGGTCATGAATTGATATTTTTTCTATTTCATCACCCAACATGGATATTCGTACAACGTCATCTGAATACGCAGGAATGATATCTATGGTGTCTCCTTTTATTCTGAATCTTCCTGATACAAGGTCGGTATCGTTTCTCTCATATCTGGCATTGACAAGTTTTTTAATTAGACCAGAACGATTTGAAATCAAACCCTTTTCAATATTAATTGACATTGATTCCCAATCACGTGGAGACCCAAGTGAATAGATGCACGAGACGGTTGCAACAATGACAGTTGGTTCACCGGAAAGGAGCATCGCAGTTGCCTCAAGACGCATTTTTTCTATTTTTTCATTGATTCGTGTATCTTTTTCTATATAGGTATCTGTTTGTGGAATGTAACTTTCTGGTTGGTAATAATCATAATAACTAACAAAATACCCTACATTGTTTTTTGGGAAAAATTGTTTTAATTCAGAATAAAGTTGCGCGGCCAGAGTCTTATTGTGAGATATGACTAGTGTATTTTTTCCAGTTCTTTGTATGACATTTGCAACAGTGAATGTCTTTCCACTTCCTGTTACGCCAAGCAATGTCTGAATTTTCTTTTTTCTGACTCCTTCAACTAGCAGATCTATTGCCTGAGGCTGGTCACCTGTAGGCTGAAATTCTGACGATATTTCAAAGCTTTGACTTTGTAGCACATCAAAAATTATTAAAAACGAAATTTAAAGCAATGGTAATTTTACTATGTCTACCAAAGAGGATCTTCTGATGCCTCTAGACCATTTTTTGTTTGTTTTATTCCCATAATCTCAAGTGTGCTTTTTGCAGTAGGCGTGTTTCGTTCTAAAATTTTTTGAGCAAGTTCAAGACGAGTCTTTCTGTCCAAATGCTGGCCTATTTTGTATTTTCCCCGCATCGTGGAAGGAGTGACTTTGATTATTGCAACTTCGTCTACTACCTTCATATCAGCTCTTATGTTCTCGTATCTTCCTTCTGGTTGGTATTTTTTCATGAGTGCGTTGAGGGCAAGTGTTTTTTCATTTCTATCTGAAACTAAAGCAGCAATTCCCTTTATCACGACGCTAATGTATAGAGTATCTGCTTGTGAAGCATCAAGAGGATCAGTAAAATATGAGGGAAGAAATTCTAAGCTTTTATCGACTTCAAAACCAACCCTGTTGTTTCTTTTTATGTTTTCAATTTTTTCACCTTTAGTGTGAGAATGCATGTAAATTACATCATTTGTATAGACAAAATTCATAGGAATTATCTGTGGATACCCATCTTTGTCAATACTGCAAATTCTACCAGTTTCTTGCTCATTTAGGAATTTGATGATTTTTTCCTTTGATTTGATCTCAAGTCTGCCAAGAAGCTGCATACAATTTGATTAACTATGTTTTGATATTTCTGTATATAGTTTTAATAGATAAATTAGGGTGAGTGTTACAATCTAGTATGAAAATCATAGATCAACTTATTGATTTTAAGGGGTTTTTACTTGCAGGTAGTGCTATTATATCATTTTCACATTTTGTCTATACTTTATTTGGTTATACCATTCCTGAAATAGTTGTACAGTTTTTCAAGGAATTTGGTGCGGTAATAGTAATGATGGCTGTATTTGTTTTTGCAGTGACGTGGCTTCTAAAAGCAAAACCGCACAAAAGACCACAAAACTATTCAGTAATTGTATACGATGTGTATGGAAATGAATCTAAAATAGATGGGTTAAGATCTAATTTTAAAACACATGATGTAGCATGGAGTTTTATGAAACAATACAAAAAATCCTATCCACTATACAATTTTGCCATGGTATCAGATCTACCAAATTCCGAAAAAATGACCATATTCAAATACCTCTAAACTAGTTTTAACTAAAACCTGCGTTTACTAGTGTGTTCATAAGATAGAGTATTAGATAAAACGATGGTTTGAATAATTTCTGATTTTCTAAAACGTGGATTTATTTTCTTTTTTGTTTTTTCTTGTTTTTTAAATGCCAAACAAATATAAAAAATCCAATAACAGAAGATACGATTGTTCCTACTCCTACCACTGGAGCTATGAAAAAGTTTCCTACCCAAATCCCTTCTGCGCCTCCTATCTCTAAGGTTCCTCTTTGTCTTGCAAACACTTTCAGCGAGTCTTCTACGGTGTATTCTTTGCCTCTCTCATCAAAAAATGAAGTTGATACATTTATTGTAACATCAGTTGGGATTGTGAGATCCTTCGGTGTCTGTAAAATAAATTCAAAATTTTCTGCCTTGCCAGCATTTAGATTCGTCAGTGAATAGATCTTTTTACCATCTAGCATTATCTGGTCTGAACCTGCAGTTATCTTGATGTTATGTGCATTATATCCTTGATTCCTGACAGTTCCTTTGACAGAGAACATTTCTCCGGCAAATACAGAATCTGGTGTATCAAAGTCAAGTAAAAGTATGGGCTTTGATTGGATATTAAACTCGATTGCTTTTGTGAGGGTATTTTTTACTGGCTTTTCATCAAAAAAACCTTTGATAAAATACTCTACAGAAACATTTGTAAGAAATTTTCCATCTGGTGATTCTGGTTTTATTTTCATGTTAAAATTGTTACCTAATGTAGAATCTCTTGGAAGACTTTGTATATTGAATTGATTTTGTGAAATTTCTATTTCCGGCGATGATATGCTAATAGTAATGTTAGACATCTGATCTGCTTTTGTTTTTACTACTGATGAAAGGATAAATTCGTTTCCCTGTGTAACTACGTCGGGATAATTTATGGTGACATCTATGTTAGCATCAGATATGACACTCTCCATACCATAAATAGGAAGAATGAAAATAGATGCAATAAAAACTAGAATTATTTTATTCACAGTCTTAGGTTCAAATCCTAACTTATAATATTGTTTGAACTATTTTTTGGGATTGTATTTGTCTTTAAAGTATGGCAAAACAGTTGAACCAAACTTGTCTATTGCACCAAAGTAACCAGATCCCCAGAATCTGATAATAAAGTGGTTTACGCCCGCTTTTAGGAATTTCTCAAACACTGGTATGATATCATCTGGTGTTCCAAGTGCAATCGATGAGCGTGCTACTTTGTCAGGTATTGTCTGAGCTGCTTCTCGCATCTTGACTATCCATTCCTGATTTGACATCGAATACTCTGTGAAATATTTCTTAAAATCAAAACCAGCTACGTCTTGTATACCATGCACTTTGAGAATTTCTGGTTTGAAAAGACTGACCTTCACAGCGTTTTTCATTTTTGCCCATGCTTCTTCAGCATCATCGGCAAAATAGACATCGATATCAACTGCAAACTGAAAATCTTTTCCATCTCTACCGTTTTCTTTCATCGAATCTTTTATCACATTGGCATGAACTTCATAAAGCTCAGGAGTATATCCTATTGGAATCCAACCATCGCCATACTTTCCACATAATCCTAATGTTCTTGGTGCGCCAGCTGCCATGTAAATTGGCGGGTGTGGTTTTCTGATACTTTTTGCTTGAAGACAAGCTTCTTCTAATTGATAAAACTCTCCTTTAAAATTGACTCTGTGTTCAGGTGATGATTCAAAAAGTAATTTTATGACTTGAAGTTGTTCTTCAAATCTCCCAACAGGTTTGTCCCATTGTATCTTAAACTCTTTGATGTTTTGTGCTTCGCCTGCACCTATTCCAAGCGCGCCTCTTCCATGTGAGACTCTGTCTAATGTAATTGCAGATAAGGCAATATTTGATGGGTGTCGTCGGACAGCATCAGTTACACAAGTTCCAAGTTCTACATTATTTGTAATGGATGCAATAGCAGAAAGCATTACCCATGGGTCATTTACAATTGCATGATTCCATTGGGGAACGTTTGTGTGATCCATATACCAAATTGAGTTATACCCCGTTCTGTCAGCCAACACACAGGCTGTAAGAATCTGATCTTCAGTTAATCCCAGTCTTGCAACATTCAAGCCTTGTTGAATTCCAAACTTGATCATTTTTCCATAATCCTATAATATCATGATGATTTGTATGCGGTATTTAAGTTTAGTAAATTACACGAAAATCAGAATTTATTATTTAATAAAAATCAACGAAATTTGGATGTGTGGCTACAGATTGCCTTCTTGTATGTCCTTTAGTAACTGTATGACATCATCTTTAGTAACTGGGATTGGATTAGGATCAAGATGTCCTCTGTCTGTCATTACTACATCCGCAGCTTGATCAAAAGATGCTTTTAGAATAAGCTTGTCAAACTTTAGTTTTTCAACTACTTCCTTGAATCTCTCATAAAATATTGATTTGTTGAATCTGTGAGCAACTGTAGTACAGGACGAAAGTGAATATCCATGAGGTACTCCTTCATTAGAATACACATAGGAAAGAGCATGACCCAATGTGGTTGATGCATTTCCAAACCCAATTCCAGAAAGCATTGAACCATATGGATAGTTCTCTGGTTTGTTATTCATTATTGCATCATGCAATACATCAAAGGCAGCTTTGCACATTGTCTTTGTAAACTCGTTTCCTCTTTTACTATCATATCCTTCTGTCGCTTGTGCACATGCATCACATACTGAATTTTTGATAATTCCTTCAGGTGTGCCATCTAAAAAATATGAATCTACGACAGCCATGTCTGCAAGGAATCTCTCATCTTGTAACAGCTTCTTTTTTCCATCGAATTTGAGTACACAGTAAGTAGTCATTTCACTACCAGTTCCAAATGTTGTAGGTATGAGGATCTTTGGAATCTTTAGTTCTGTTGCAGCATATTTTGCTACATCTTGAGAGCTACCACCCCCAAGACCTATTATGGCTGATAAATTCTTTGATTTATAATCTGAAATCACCTTTTGTACTGTTTCTATGGAAGGTTCTGGCTCAACCTTATCAAAGAGGATGTAATCTTTGACCCCCATTTTTGCAAGCCATTTTGATGATACTTCTGGTGGTGCAGTTGTTACAACGAGGGCATTTTTTGGATATTCAGTTTCAGAAAGTGCATTTTTTCCAAATTTAATTATCTTTGGTATTCTTATTGTATTCATGCTAGCAAGTAGATTTGTGATTATTATTATACCTTACAGAATATCAGAAACTACTTGCAGTGTTTGATAGATGATAATTAAGAATTTTAGTGATCTTGCTACTGATAAGGACAAACATGTAACACTTAAAATATTGGAATCTGGTCTGGTGGCTGGACTACCTAACAATGTAATACAAAAATTTGTGCGCAAAAACCAGATTTCTGTAGATAAATACACGAAATCTCTGTCAAAATATGACCAAATCTTTGTTATTGCATTCGGAAAAGCTGCAGATTCTATGACTAATGAAGCAAAATCATTGACTCACATTAGTGGCGGAATTGTTGTAATACCAGAAGGATATAATTCCATATTGAAAACAAAAAAATTCGAAATCATCTATGCAGGTCATCCTATTCCAAACAAAAAAAGTGTTAAGGCAGCAAATAAAATTATAAAATTTCTAAAAGAAAGAAAAGAAAATGAACTTGTAATCTTTCTAGTTTCTGGCGGTGGTTCATCTCTTGTATCATTACCTGATGGAATAACGCTTGATGAAAAACGAGTTGTCACAGATCTGCTTATTAAGTGTGGTGCTAGTATTGAGGAAATCAATTGTGTAAGAAAACATCTTTCTAAAATAAAAGGAGGTAGAATCTTGGAGTATCTTAGATGTGACGCCATTTCACTTGTAATGTCTGATGTAATAGGTGATGATATCACATCTATTGCATCAGGAACAACATATTATGATAAAACTACATTTTCTGACGCAGAAAAAGTACTAAAAAAATACAATTTATTCAAAACCATGCCTGGCAATGTTTTGAAAAGAATACGTCTGGGTATTGAAAAGAAAATCGCAGAAACACCAAAACGACAGAAAATAAAAAACCATATTATTGCTACAAACAAAAATTGTTTAAATGCAATGGAAAAAACATCAAAAAGTTTTGAATTGACTTACAAAACGATTTATCCCGTTTCTGGCGATGTTAAACAAATTGCAAAAACCCTGGCAAAGCTTATTGTGAAAGCAAAACACAATTCATGTATTATTTTTGGCGGGGAAACTACAGTCAAGGTGAAAGGCAAAGGAAAAGGAGGTAGAAATCAAGAATTAGTATTATACATATTACAAGAAATTCAAAATGTAGAACAAAATATCACAGTTGCTTCAATAGGAACTGATGGTAAAGATGGAAATACTGACGCATGTGGAGCGATATTAAATAACAAAGTGAATCTTACTGATGTAAAAAAATTCCTGGCAAGAAACGATTCTTATAACTTTATAAAAAAATACAAAGGCATGGTATTTACAGGCCCCACTCATACAAATCTGATGGATATTGGCGTATTGCTAAAGCGATAATGCTTTTGTGGCAATATTTTGTTCAGGTTTAATTAATTCATATTTTATAACTAACTTTCTTTGTTCCATTAGTTGTCTTATGAAACTAGTTCTTGTTTCTATGAAAGAATCCGCACTTATCGTATTGTTAGATAGATGATCGTATATTGATTTTGAATCAAGCATGATTTTTACGATGTCGCCATTTTTTATTATGAATCTTCCAATGCACCAAAATATTCCTACATGAAGTGCAATATACTTTGATTGTTCAACTGATACTCTATCTAAATAGTTCTCTGCATGATCTCTATGTTGTTCAACAGCGGTTTCCTCATTTTGAATAACCCACGAGATCCGTTTTTGATTTCCATCAGAAAAATAGACATGCTCCATATGTCAACCAAAAACGTGTTGATAGTCTATAT
>CAYSWR010000035.1:0-9925 GCA_964434855.1 uncultured Nitrosopumilaceae archaeon
AATTTGGAACAGTCAAAATTCTTGCAATTCATGCCTCCTCAGATACGAGATTCAAGTTTCTATCTGGCAGAGGAAGATCTGATGCACCTGAAGATCGTCAAGACTTTGTAAAGCGTGATTCTAGAGAGATGGGGGTGGGCATGAGTGATTCTATTGCACTGGCAGACGAAACTATCTCTAATAACAGCCTGTCAATTCCACAACTAATCGATTCTGCTTACAATATCATAAAAGGTTGGATAAAGTGAAAACTCCACAAATCACATGTAAGATAGAAGCATACGCTGCAGTCAATCCCTCAGAGGATCCAGAAAAAGTGCAACAAGCAATATCCAATATATTACAAGATATGAATTTCAAATATGAAAGTGGAAGCATCAAAGGCATTTCAAATGATTTGCAATCTCTATCCAAAATTTATGATACCATAAAATCTCGCAAATCTACAAAAACATACAGACGTCAGATGAGATATAATTTACAAGAAGACACCACTTGGTTTTATTTGAACAAGCAGGCTGCATTCGTAAATGTAATTGCACTCTGTGAAGAAGCTGAAGAGTCTCCTTTAGGTCCAATCAAGATATTATTACATTCAAAAAACATTGATAAAGTAATGGAGTGGCTAGTGCCAGATCTTACTGAACAATCTAATGATTAGATTACCTCAACTAGTTTTTTCCTAGACTTTTCTCCTGATACAATTCTGACATTAGATTTAGGAACATCAAAATATTTAGAAATTTTCTTAATCAATTCCTTATTGGCCTTGCCTTTCTCTGGTTCAGCTATTATCCCAATTGATATCTCGTCTTTGTTTATTTCTATGAAATCCTTATGAAATGTAACAGAAACTTTGTAGATCATTTTTGAAAAACTGAGACAAGCTCTGGTAATGCTTTTGCAGACGTTGACCGTATTGAAAGATCCATGCTTTGAGACATGGGGGTCTCCTCTGGGTTTACCTCAATTATGAGAGCTCCATTTTGTTTTGCGTATATTGGTAACATGTTTGCAGGTGAGACAGACAGCGAAGTTCCCGCAACAACCATTACATCACACAGGCTTGCCTGCATCATTGCTTCTCCCCATACATCCTGAGGAAGCGGTTCACCAAACCATACCACATCAGGTCTTAGAATATTTCCACACTTGCAAAGTGGCGGAATTTCTGAAAATCTTTTTGTTATCTTATCTTTAAAATTACAAACCGTACACTTTATTGTGATGATACTCCCATGTAATTCCAAAACATTTTTGCATCCAGCTCTTTGGTGCAATCCATCAATATTTTGAGTCAGGACCCATACCTCTTTGTACTTTGCAAGATCTGCAATTGCTACATGACCTGCGTTTGGCTTTGCGGCAAGAATGTTTTTTCTTCTATCTTCATACCACTCCCAAACAAGCTTTGGATCCTGATAAAATGCATCTATGGTTGCAAGCTTCATGGGATCATATTTTTTCCACAATCCGTCATTTCCCCTAAAAGTTGGAATTCCACTTTCCTGTGATATCCCTGCACCAGTAACAAAGACTATCTTTTTGGCTTGATGCAGTTTGTCTGATACTGATTCAAACATATTATTTGATCTCTATTTCTAAAAGATCTTTTGCTGCTATTACGGAACCATGAATCGTTTTTGCCTCATTTACCAGCACCTGCGAATCATCATATCTGGTAGAAAAGTGAGTAAGAATAAGATTTGAGACACTTGCCTTTTTTGCAAGCTCGGCTGCTTCCTTTGCTGTAGAGTGATAGTTTTCTTTTGCTTTTTCTTTCAACTCATCTGAATATGTAGAATCAAAAGTTAGATAATCACAGCCTTTGAAAAATTCTTCAAGCTTCTTTGTAGGTCTAGTGTCACCTGATATTCCAATCTTTTTTCCCTTTCTTTTTTCTCCCATCACATCTGTTGGCTTGATTGTTTTGTTTCCTATGTTGATTTGTTTTCCACGCTGAAGCTCATGCCATAGCTTGCCCTCTGGTATTCCAAGGTCCTTTGCCTTTTCTGGGAAGAATTTTCCAGGCTTGTCCTTTTCTTCAAACACATAAGAATATGCAGGTATGGAGTGCTCCGCCTCGGCCGAATGTATGGTATAGGTTTCATCATCTAGCACTAAACCTTCCTTTATTGTCATTATTCTTACAGGAAATGTCAGACCAAAGTTTAGTATTTTGAGATTTGCTGCCAAAAAATCTTCAATCCCTTTTGGTCCGTAGATATCCATTGATTCAGTTCTACTTTGTAGTGACATTGTTTGTAACAATCCCAAGATTCCAACACAATGATCCCCATGCAGATGTGTAACAAGGATCTTCATTTTTTTGTTCCAACCAAGCTTTGCTTTGTGAAATGCAAGTTGGGCTCCCTCACCAGCATCAAACATGAGGATCTCTTTTTCTAAAACTAGACAGATGCATGTCATGCCCCTGTTTTCTGTTGGCTGTGCAGCCGATGTTCCCAAGAATACTAATTTCATTTTACCAAGATCGTCCTAGTCAGGCTTTTGTGCCTGTAGATCTCGTACCTTTTAGCTGGCTTTAATTCTATTTGGTCTGCTAGCTCTTTTTTGCACATGAGAGCAAGCTTCTTTTTCTTTGGAAGAATGGATATAAAATCAGAAATTAGCTTCTTTGGTGATTCTGAGGATTTTGATGATATTCCATATGGCAGATCAGTAACTATGCCATCGATTTTGTCTTTGATTTTTTTGATGTGTTCATATCTTGCATTAATGATTTTAGAATTATACCCATTTGCAGCTAGGTTCTTTTTTGCTACTTCACACATATTTTTGTCAAAATCAACACCAATGGATCTAATTCCCATTGATTCAGCTTCCAAAAGTATGGTTCCTGTACCACAGAATGGATCGCACAAAGTTTCTTTTTCGTTTAATCCTGACAGGTTTACCATTGCTCTACTAAGCTTCCAATCTAGCTCAAAAGGTGATTTGATTATCTTCTTTGGCCTTTTTTGTTCTGGAAGTTTGGCAGAATAACCAAGATAGTTCTGGTTATCAGTAAAAATAAGACAAACTGTTAGTGCTGGATTTGATAGAGAAACTCTGGCTCCAGAAGCTTGCTTGATTGTAGCACCAACTGCCTTTTCTATGCTGGAAAGATCTATTTTTTTTGATGATAAATTGATTGTCCTGCATGAAAATGTGTCTGATTTATGTAATAGTGCCAAGTCAAGCTCTGAGAACAGATCAGAGAACGTGTCTACAATCTTTCCTGCAGTTCTTACAAAGGTAGCTCGCTGAGCTATCTTATCCCATGGAACTTTAGAATTTGTTATGACAAGTTTGGAATCTGTCTCATGTGATGTATTCTTGTCATAGCTTTTTGATATGGCAACAATCTCATCTTTAGCTAATTCTATATTTTCACCTGATACAACAAAAAAGCTCTGCATTAGACAATTGCCTTGGATATAATAGGTGAGACATCGACTATGCCGGTTTTGTTTGGTATGGTGTTTGTACTTACAATCTTTGATACACCTGCCTTTCTGATTCTTTTTTCTGCGTCACCAATCAGCAATGCATGTGTGCATGCTGCGTAGATGTTTCTACACTTTTGTTTTTTTAGAAATTCAGCTGCCTTTACTATACTTCCACCAGTGCTTATCATGTCATCAACTAAAATCAAATCTCTTCCAATCACTTGTTTTTGGTTTGCTGATCTGATCTCTACTTTGCCAGTCTTTCTATCTCTGTGTTTTTTTAATGCAATGAATCTGGTGCCAAAAAGTCTTGCAAAATATCTTGCTCGTTCGATTCCACCAAGGTCTGGCGAAACAACTAGCGGGTCTTTTAGCTTTAATTTTTTGAAATATTTTACTAACTCTGATATTGCACTGACATTTGTTGCTTGAATCTTGAAATGATTTAATGCCATTTTGCTGTGGATATCAACTACAATGACTTTGGTTGCACCCGCAGCTTGAAACATCTTTGCAACAACAGACATTGTAACTACTTCACCTGGAAGGAATTCCTTGTCTTGTCTTGCGTATCCAAGATATGGTACTACTGCATAAACTTGTGAAGAGTGTTTTTTTGCTTTTGCGACAAGTGAGAGTGCCTGTATTAGATTGGAATCAACTGGCGGATAGGTGGATTGTACTACTACAATTTTGCCATTTTTTGGCTTGCCGTTAACGGTTATCTTGCTTTCCCCATCTGGGAAGCTCCTTAGCTCAGATTTGAGGTATTTTCCCTTAAGCTTTGTAGCTATCTTTTTTGCAAGGTCTTCTGAAGCTTTTCCACCTATTACTGTAAAATTACTCAACAAATGTCATCGAGTGGTGGCTCATTCTTAAGTTTTCAGCTTGATTTTAGGAGTATGTGTCTAGTATGTATAATGTATGGTTAATGTATGTATAATGTATGTACATTTTTTGTTGTAAGACATGGAATGGATAACAAAAACTCCGCACAGAAACTAATTGACGCATATCGAATCTATTACAATTTCATTCGAGAACATGGAAGTATAAAGAAAACTCCTGCTGAACAAGCTGGAATAAAGTTAGAGTTGGGACAGAATAAAATTGAAAATTTGATTAAATTTGCTTCAAAAATGAAGTTTTTAATTTCCCAAAATTGCTCGAGCGATCCCATTAAATCCAAGAATCAAATTAGATTGTCATGGTTAAATCTTCAACTCAAATGAAAAACATGATAGAAGATTGGATAAAGATTGTAGGGGCTAAATATGAAGATTCTACAAAGAAGGTTCAACCAACTCACCCTCAAGTTGAATGGCAGTTTTTGATTGGTGAAGCTCTACATATAACTAAAACAAGTAAAAGGAACGACAGGATTGACATTCATTATGCATTAGGATTTTCAAAGGAAGTAAAAGAGAAATTTATTAAAACTGATAAGAATAGTGTTGAACTTTCGCATCAAGTTAACAGTTTTCTGTTATTATTAGGGCTGTCTACTAATTGGGTAACTGAAGCTAATCAAATTTCAGGATTGGATGTTAAGACATACATTGATGAAGAAGAATTAACCCGACCTAGATTTTACAGAATCTGGGATGCTGTTATTTCTGCATCATTCCATGCAGGCAAGACAATTATGTTACAACTAAATCCACAATCGTTAGAGTCAACAAAAATGACGGACACCTCTGGTAAAGATATGTATCATTAAAACACCCGCTAGTTAACATGAAGGGCTCTGGTAATTTTGCGGGGTTCTAGCTGTGGTAAGTTGCGGTTGGTAAGTCAGGTTGGTTATTATTTTGTTCTAATTTTGGTACTCATTCCCTTTTTGTGTAACATAAGCAGATTTTCTTGGATTTACACGATCTACCATTTTAAATGACTTTAAAGAATTTTCATCGCTTGAGACATATACGGCATTAAAGTTTTTTGTGAAAGGTAATAGAGAAAGTTCTCCAGCATGGCATTCTATTTCTATAGGTAAGTTTGCAAATTTATCAATAGATTCCCACATTTCTGGAGTGCCATAACCAATAACTTTAATGTTATAGTAATTAGATATATTACGTATTCTACTTTTTATTTTTTTAAGTGCTACTTCTTGATAAAATAAGAATTTAGCAAATTCTAGCATTACAACCGTATTTGTATATATTTCACTTAATTCATCAGCTAATGTATCTTCAACCCATGTTCTTAGATTTGTTATTTGACTAGTACTTTCTTCGTCTTTGCCAAAGTAGTCGATAAGAACAGATGCATCAAAAAAATAATTATTCGTCGGAATCATCGTAGAGCCCTTCTCTTAGAGCCCTAAATTTCTGCTTCGCTTCTTCACCATGAAATCTCTTTCCTATTACAGCTTCTGAAGTAGATTCATCCAAAACATTCACCACTAATTCTGTGCCAACTTTCCAATTAAGTTTTTCTACTATGTCCTCTGGAATTTTGACAGAAAAATCAGGCATGAGATAATTCTTATCCTCAGTCCTTGGCATTCTTCTCAAATGTCTTGCAGCAGTGTATACGACATATTCTTGTCCTCTAGATAAATGAAAAGTACTTGTAGGGCGTGGTATGTCCATATCATTAATTAGATAGAAAAGAAATTTATCTTGTCGACCATATTTTTTTTCTTGCGGATCAGCCCATACTTCATTACCTAGATTCTCATCACTCATGTTTTTCACCTGTTTTTATTTGAAGCGAAATGTTTTCTATATCTTTTTCTAAGTCATGTAACTCTTTAATCAAAAGTTTTAGATCAATCTTGTCTATCTCAAATTTTAAATTTTTTGTTTCATCAATAGAATTTATTTCAAATAGTACATCAGCACATGGATGTAAACCTCCTAATGTTTTAACTAGTTTGGTAGTTGTTGTAGCAGTAGCTCCAATTACTCTATCTCCAAGTGTATGTATTTGATAATCGATCTCTGCTAGTACTCCACTATCTTTTAGTTTTTTCCATAAAAAATTGATTTTATCATCGGAAGTATCTGGAATGCCAAGTTTTTTTGCAGAAAATTTATCATCATCAACATCACTATGAATCAACATCTCTGTGAGTCCAGCTAAGGAATAAAATAAATCTCCGATTTTCTCTTTTTGAACACCATCAATCTTGGTCTGACCTATGGTTTCGTCCGATACATGTAATGCAAAACCAACTTTACGATTCTCTAAAAATATTTCGCCATTAGACATTCCCTCTTTTAATTTTTCAACCAGTTGATTCAGCGAACTATCTGGAAGTTTAAATAATTCTGCCATTCGTGATATTTGTTTATCAGTTATGCTCATATGTTATATCATCTAATTTTCAATTTAAAGTAGTCGCTAACTACCTTCATTCTTTCTTACTAAAATAGTAGTCCCTTTTATGTCTAACAACATCTCATTACCAGCTTTAAGTTTTAAATCGTTTACAACTTGAGAAGGAATGGCGATCATTATACTATTGCCTACCTTTCTCAGTTTTAATTTAATTTCCATATCCTTTGGATATCCAAAAGATATACTTAAATATAACGATATCCAAAGGATATGCATTGGATATCCATTCATCACAAAATGAGAATAGCCGAACTACGAAAGCACTAAATATTCTTCAACAAAAAGAGAACGTCGTCAAACTAAATGCAAATTCTTACAACGTTAGATCACAATCTGTCAGGAACAGATTTTACCTAGTAGAAATAGTAGATGATGTTTTTCAATGCAACTGTATGGACTTTCTATACAGATATGATGATTTGCCAAATCATGAATGTAAGCATATCATAAGTGTGAAGACACTACTTGAAACAGAGCATGATTTCCCGAATCCAAACACAAAACCCATAACAACTCAAGATAAGGTTTGCAAAGTATGCGGTTCTGAAATTATAGTCAAACATGGTACTCGCTTACTCAAGTATGGTATTAAGAAACAGAGATTCATGTGTAAAGACTGTGGTTACAAGTTTTCTATTTCAGATGAAGGTTTTGAACGAATGATGTACGATCCAAAAATTGTAACCGAAGCATTAAATTTGATAATGTCAGGTTTATCGCTTCGAAAAACTGCAAATCATTTGAAAATAACTTACAGTCGAGAGATAAGTCATGTTTCGCTTATGCATTGGGTTGAAAAATTTACGAAAATAATGAAAGTCTATACTGACACTTTGGCACCTAAAGTTTCTGATGTTTGGCATGCCGATGAGATGATGCTAAATGTAAAAGGAGAAAAACCTACTGGAAAAGGTCGGCATATGTGGCAATGGAACCTGCTAGATCATGAAACAAAGTTCTGGATTGCCACACAAATATCTAAGAAACGAGAGATTGCTGACGCACGAAGGCTATTCAGAGAGGGTAAAATTCTGGCGAAAACTACTCCAAAAGAAATTATCACTGATTCTTTACCATCATATTCTCAAGCGGTACTAAGAGAGTTTCCAAGAAAAGACATCATGTCACTTCCTACAACCAAGCATACAAAATATCCAAGCATAGTTCACAGCACAAATAACAATCGTATTGAACGCTTGCATAATGAAATTAGAGAAAAAACCCGTACGATGCGTGGTCTTGGAAATGAAAACTCTGCTCAAGTCTTTGCTGATGCTTCACGGATTTATCATAATTTTGTACGACCACATTCAAGTCTTGAAAATAAAACTCCTGCAGAAGTAGCAGGTTTGGATCTTGAACTTGGTAATAACAAGTTGCATAATCTCATAAAACAAAGTGGTAAGAAATTTAATGAAGAACACAAATTCAAATTAAATCTTGGAAAGAGATTGTATCATGTGGAAATCATTGATGAAGAAAATTCTATTAAAGTAAAAGCAAAACGATGGTTAGACAAACAAATTTGGCGTGAAATTAATGACATTCTAAGACTGAGTGGTTTTAGTTGGCTATCTAATGGTAAGGACAGTTGTTGGACGAAACCAACTTCCTAAATTTTTTTACTTTGATAACTAAACTCATTTTTTGAATCTATGAAGGGATCGGTTGGATTTGCTATTAACAAACCGTCAGCGATCTACGAATAGATCTCTTTATATGTAAAAATCAACCTGAAGAATATTATTGAAAAATATATTTTCTTATTTTGATAGGCAATGCAAAATAATACATAATAATGCAAATATATTTTTGGAGAATTATAATGACAGTTAAGGAGAAATCCGTTAATTCCGTAGAAAATATTCCTATTGAATCAAAGAGTACAAGAGGTCGTAAGGCTGGTGCTATTCCATTTCCAAGAAATTCCTTGACGGATGCTTTGAGGGTAGCCAAATCAATTTGGAATGATAACGCAGGTCGCCCATTTCCCTTGGGAGATATTGCAAGCAAACTTAACTATAGTCCAACATCAGGCAGTTTTAGAGATTTAATACGATCTGCTGAAAGATACGGATTAACAGAAGGTACATGGGTACAAGATACGACAAAGACAATTGCTCTTTCTAGTTTAGGCATGTCAATCGTTGCACCAAAGGTAGATGAAGATCCAAATGCATACATGCGAAAAGCATTAGAAACGCCAGAGGTATTCAAAGAGTTTCTCAATTCTGTTAACGGAAGAGTAATTCCGCCAGAAGATGTATGTAAAAGTACACTTATCAGAGATTCACATATCCTGAGAGAAGATGTTGATGCATGTTATGCAATTTTAAATAAAAACATACAAGAATTGAAACTTTCACAACCAAACACACAAGGCACACCTTACCTCAGATTAGATAAATTATCTGCAACTCTGTTGACATCGCCTACGATACAGGAAGGAGGAGAAACAACTGAAAAAGGCAGTGAGGAGGTACCTACACAATTGCCTATTGTTGTTTCTGAGACTCCTACAAAACAAATTCCAAAACAGATTTTTGTGGCTCATGGTAAAAATACAAGACCACTTGAACAACTCGAAAAAATCCTGAACAAATTTAAGGTAAATTACAAAGTTGCAGTTGAAGAACCTCATAGTGGGCGACCAGTAAGTACCAAAGTTGCTGAATTAATGAAGAACTGTACATCTGGAATATTCATTTTTACAGCTGATGAAAAAACTATAGATTCCGAGGGTAATGAAATTTGGAGACCTAGTGATAACGTGGTTTACGAACTAGGTGCAGCTTCAGTGCTGTATGGAAATAAAATAGTAATTTTTAAGGAAAGTGATGTTAAATTTGCATCTGATTTTAGTGATTTAGGATACATTTCGTTTGAGAAGGATAAATTAGATGCAAAGGCTGCTGACCTGATGATAGAACTCATTAATCTTGGCTTCGTCCAACTTACTCCTACCTAGATTTATCAACCTTAACTTACCAACCGCAACTTACCACAGCTAGAACCCCGCAGAATTACCAGAGCCACATGAAGAACAAACACCCACAAAATTAACAGTGTTATAAATCGGAATTCTTATTAGTTAAATACCAAAGATCACATCAGATTTGAAAAAG